>NZ_JBEOZU010000049.1:0-69101 GCF_040298185.1 Streptomyces sp. NPDC001634
CACGTGCCCGCACAGCGCGTTGAAGCAGGAAGCCCCCGGAAGGGTCAGACGACCCAGGCCGGAATCCCTGGACTTTAGGCCAGGGAGCACGTCAAAGCTCCCGACAGCCGAGACAGCCGTACGGCGAACCGCGGCATCCCCAGCGTCGGTCGTCTGGACGTGATGAGGCTGTGTCGACCCGGTCAACGCTGCTCGCAACAGCGAGCCAGGCCCCCTGGGACGTTCCCAGAGCCGCGGCTGTGCACTGGCGGGTCAGGACACGTCGCGGCGCATCGACGTGGCGACGGCGAGCACCGCGAAGACGAGCGTGTAGACGGCGAGAACGGCGCCGCCGCCCCACCGCGGCAGCAGGTCCCCCGTCGTCATGGCCTTGGCTCCGGCGCCGAGTGCCTGGCCGGCGTTGAACGGCAGCCAGCGGGCGAGGCTGCCGATCAGTTGGCCGACGATGCCTTCGACCAGGGCGACCCACGCCAACGCGACGGCGACCGCGCCGACGAGGCCCCGGATGAGCGCGCCGACTCCCACGCCGATGGCGGCGAACGCCGCGTTCCAGGCGATGCCGCCGCCGATCGTGGCCCACATCTGCGAGTCGGTCCACGCGAAGGACACGCCCTTGTCCGCCCACCAGGCCGCGGCGACGCCAAGGCCGACGAGGCTGCTCACCACTCCGGACACCGTGCCGAAGACCACGTGGACCAGGAGCTTCGCGCCGATGACGCGGCCGCGTGCGGGAGTGCTCAGATATGTGTCGGTGATCGTCTTGTGCCGGTACTCGCCGGCGACCGCAAGGATCCCGAAGACCAGCGTGAGGATCGAGGTCAGGCCCACATGCGCGAGCGCGCCGCTCTGCGCGGCCGTATCGAGCGCCTTTTTGCTGGAGACCACCAGACCGCTGACACCGGCGATCACGAGCAAGGGGGATCCCGCCAGGAGCAGCCATGGGCTGCGGACGGTACGCAGTTTCAGCACCTCGGTGCGGATCAGGATGTGCATGTCGTTCGTTCCTCGCGCTCAGGGGCGGGCGGACGCCGTGGCGGCGCCGGTCGCGGGGTCGGTGTCCGGGGCCGCTGTGAGTCGGAGGAACGCGCCTTCGAGCGTTTCCCCCTTCGCAGCGGTCAGCTCGGCAAGCGGGCCTGCGTGACGCAGCGTGCCGCCCGCCACGATGACCACGCGGTCCACGGTCTGGGCCACCTCGCTCAGCACATGGCTGGACATCAGTACCGTGCGGCCCTCCTCGGCCAGACCGCGCAGCAGATCCCGCAGGTCGGCCATGCCGGCAGGGTCCAGCCCGTTGGCGGGCTCGTCGAGGACGAGCACCTCCGGGTCGCCGAGCAGGGCCGCGGCCAGGCCCAGCCGCTGGCGCATACCGAGTGAGTAGCCGCCCACCCGGCGGTGTGCGGCATCGGCCAGAGCCACCCGGTCCAGCACCTTCTCGACCCGCGAGTCCGGGATGCCCCCGGCCTGGGCGAGGATCCGCAGGTGATCGCGGCCGCGTCGGCCGGGGTGGAACCCGGTTGCCTCCAGCACCGCACCGACAACCCGCCTCGGCTCCGTCAACGCGGCGTAGTGGCGGCCATCGATCAGGGCCCGGCCCGCGGTGGGCGTCACGAGCCCCAGGAGCATCCGCAGCGTGGTGGTCTTGCCGGCCCCGTTCGGGCCGAGGAACCCGGTCACCACTCCGGGCTCGACGTCGAAGGTCAGGTCGTCGACCGCGGTCACCGCGCCGTACCGCTTGGTCAGGCCGTCGATCGTGATGCCGCCGTTCATCGCGTCCGCCGGCGCGGGATCGGTGGAATGGTCGCGTGCATCGGGGTTCTTCCCTTCCCAAAGGCGTCAATGGCTCGCTCACGACGCCCGGCATCGGGCGCCGGCATCACCCTCCCGAGCCGGGCGCCGCGCGTCGTCGGGCGGGCACGGTAAGAGCGGCTACCGCGGACGCGGTGGTCATACGGCCGGCTACCGCGTCCGCGGTACGTCCGGCTGCCGCGCAGGGCCGACGGCGCTCCGCAGGCGGCCGCCTATCGTGAAGCCATGAGCGCCCTCGCCCACCTGCGTCAGGCCGCCCGCAGGCATGCGCACCTGGCGGACGCGGTGATCGCCCTGGCCGTTTTCGCCGCCACCGTGCTCACCGCGTTCGCGGGGCATTCTGCGGTGGTCGGGGGCCACCGCACCGTGGCGATCGTCGCCGCCGCGCTCGGCTGCGGGGTGCTGGCGGGGCGTCGGCGGCGCCCGCTGGTGGCACTGGCGGTCAGCGCGGGGGCCGCGGAGGTGTTCCTCGCCGAGAGCGGCAGCACCAGCGGTGTGCTGATCCTGCTGGCCCCGTTGATCGCCCTGTACACCGTCGCCGACCTGGTCGAACGCCGTCCCGGCCTGCTCCTGGGCTGTGGAGCGGTGGGCGCGCTCGCCCTCGTCCACGCCGTGCACAAGCCGGCGCTGCTGGGCCCGCAGAACCTGGCGTTCATGGCGCTCGGCGGCCTGGCGATCGCGGCCGGCGACTCCTCTCGCAACCGCCGTGCCTACCTCGCGGAGGTCGAGCGGCGCGCCGAACGCGCGGAACGGGAGCGCGAGCTGGACGCGCGGCGCCGGATCACCGAGGAGCGGCTGCGCATCGCCCGCGACCTGCACGACGCCGTGGGGCACCATCTCGCGCTCATCAGCGTGCAGTCCAACGTCGCCGGGCAGGCGCTCGACAGCGACACGGCGGCGGCGAGCGAGGCGCTCGCCCATGTGAAGTCCGCCAGCCGCAAGGCCCTGGGGGAGTTGCGCGACACCGTCAGTCTGCTACGACAGCCCGGAGACCCCGTCGCCCCCACCGTGATCCCCGCGCCCGGACTGGACGGCCTCGACGAGCTCCTTGCCTTGCTGCGCGCCTCCGGCCTGGGCATCGACTTCCGTGTCGACGGCACGGTGGTACCCCTGGCACCCGCCGCCGATCTCACCGCGTACCGCGTGATCCAGGAGTCACTGACCAACGTCTACAAGCACTCCAGCCGACGGCAGGCGCGCCTGACGCTGGGCTACGACCGGCACGAGCTGTGCATCACCGTCGACGACCTGGGAGGCGAGCGCACCCCCGGCGGGCGTACCCACGCCCCACGCCCGGTCCCGGCCGCTCGGCACGGCATCGTCGGCATGCGCGAACGAGTCCTCGCGCTCGGCGGGCACTTCACCGCCGGCCCGCGCCCGGGCGGAGCCTTCCAGGTGACCGCGTACCTGCCCTACCTGCCCCTCGACCTCGCCCCGGAGCCCGCGCCGTGACCATCCGAGTAGTCATCGCCGACGACCAGCCCCTGGTGCGCACCGGCTTCAAGGCGCTGATCGAGCCGGCACCGGACCTGGAGGTGGTCGGCGAGGCCGGTGACGGGCGCGAGGCTGTGCGACTGGCGAAGGCCGCCCGGGCTGATCTGGTCCTGATGGACATCCGGATGCCCGTCCTCGACGGCCTCGCGGCGACCCGCCTGATCACCGGGGACGAGGACCTCGCCGGGGTGAAGGTCCTGATCCTGACCACCTTCGAGATCGACGAGTACGTCTTCGAAGCACTGCGCGCCGGGGCCGGCGGCTTCCTGGGCAAGAGCGCCGACGCCGAGGAACTGCTCCAGGCGGTCCGCACGGTCAGCCGCGGCGACGCACTGCTGTCCCCCGCCGCGACCAAGACCCTCATCAGCCGCTTCCTCGCCGCCCCCGCCACGCCGCAGCCCCTGGACGATGCGGCCCGCCGCGGTCTTGAGGCGCTCACCGAGCGCGAACGCCAGATCACCACGCTCGTGGCGACCGGGCTGTCCAACGACGAGATCGCCGCGCAGCTCGTACTCAGCCCCGCCACCGTCAAGACCCACGTCAACCGCGCCATGGTCAAGGTCGGCGCCCGCGACCGCGCCCAACTCGTCGTCTTCGCCCACCGCAGCGGCCTGGCCGAATCGCTGTAGCGCGACTTCCCGATTTACCTGTAGTGATCGACGAACTCGGGGCCTTCGACCACCCCGGGACAGACACTCGACGAGGAGGTCCGCCTCCTCCAACTCCTCGTCATTTACACTTTCGCCGTCACACACCGTGAGGAATGATGTGAGCACCGTAAACGAAACCCTGCGCAGATCACGGCGCCCCCTTGTGATCAACGCAGCGCTGATCGTCACGTTCGTCGCGCAGTCAACTGCGCTCGTCGCCCACCAGATGCAGATCGACGACCTGCGGGCACAGCACATCGACCTCCAGGCACAGCAAGCCGCGCCCGGCCCCTCCGGCCCCACCGGTCCGCCCGGCCCCACCGGCCCGCGAGGCCTGGACGGCAACCCCGGGCGGCCCGGGAGACACGGCAGAGACGGCCGTAATACGAGGGGTCATAACGGAAGGAGAGGAATCGACGGCAAGAACGGCAGGAACGGCAAGAACGGGGTAAGCCCTGCCCCCGCGCCATCGCCGACAAAGACCGACTAGACCCAGCTCCTGACGGCCAACTTGCGCCATGGGTGGTCGAGTGGGCCGTGACCGGCTGTCAGGCAGTGGCGCCGGCTTGTGGAGTCCATGCGACGGAGCCGGCCTGCGGGGTCGAACCAGCGTCAGAGAGCGCGTAGCAGCCAGGTCAGTTCCAGCTCACGGGCGGTCAGTCCGGCTGCCTCGCGGAGCTGGTCGGCTTCGGCTCCGGGGGGCAGTTCGTCGGCGAGGGTGACGGCCGCCGCTGCCGTCTGCGGACGGGCGCCGAGGGATGCCCGCAGGTGGTAGGACCGACGCAGCTGGGCCGGTGGTCCGTGACACCGACCTGGACTACATGATCAAAGAGACGCAGCCCTGGACCGACATGATGCCCGACTACCACTGGCAGCAGGCCCGGTTCAGGGAGTACCACAACACCGGCAAGGGGGCCGGCGTCGGAGCGAACGCACCGAAGCTGACCGACGCCGAGGCCGCCGACTACACCGCCCAGAAGTACCTGGCCGGCACCGACGGCTGGAACCCTGTCCGCTGACCGCGGCCGAGGTGACAGGTACACAGCCCACCGGCAGCGCCCCCGTCCTCAAGGCGAGGTGAATCACGGCGGGGCCGGGACAGCACGACTGTCCCGGCTTCGCCGCTGGTTTGGACAGGGCCGACTGGCCTCGCGCCTTGGTGAGTGTGGGCATCCGGGGGTGACTCCGGACGCCGGCGACCTGGCCGCGATCGAGCAGGCCGTGTCCGTCGACGCCGACGGCCGAGAGCGACACCGGGCGGTGATCCTTCAGGGGGATACCGGCACCCTCTGGTACAGGACCTGAGCCCCTCACCGCCGAGCGCATCCTCGAAGCGGCTGAGGAGGTGCTGCGTCGCCACGGGCCCGCCAGGCCATGGTGGTCGACGAGGCCCGTGCGCTCGGGCCGGCGCGCGCTCAGGGGGTCTGCAGTGCGTCACGCCACGCGGGGCTGTCGAGGTAGTGGTTGTCGTAGTGTTCCGAGGAGTCGCGGATGTCCTGCACCGTGGCTTCGCCTTTGGCGACACGTTCCAGCAGCCGGTAGTAGTCGAATCGGGCCAGGCCCGGAGTGAAGAGGACCAGGATGTCGGCGTCCCGTCCCGAGGCGGGCGCAAAGGCGTGCGGCAGGCGAGGCGGGACCAGGAGGAGGTCACCCGGGCCCAGGGTGTGCACGTGTTTTCCGGCCAGGGCCCGCAGTGAGCCGCCGAGGACGAACAGCAGTTCGCTGGCGCGGGTGTGGAAGTGCGCGGGAGTTCCCGGTGAGCCCGACCGGAGCGTCGCGCGGTTCGCGGTCAGCGCGCCGTGCGTGGCGTCGGCGTCGGCCAGGAGGGTGATCAGGCTCGTGGGACCGTCGGCGAGGGTCTCGGCCTGTGGCACGGACCAGCAGAGCCGAAGGAGCGTGAGAGGACATATCGGTTCTCCTCGATCGAGAGGGTCGGATGGCTGCCTGTGTGGTGTCGCGCGTGTCTGCGCTTGTCCGTCAGCCCTGGTCAGGGCTCCATGCGCGGGTGCACAGGACAAGGCGATAGCCGTCGGGGTCCGTGACGGTGACGCCGTACTCGTCCCAGTAGGGGTTGTGCGCGGCCACCCGGGCGCCCCCGGCGGTGAGCAGGTGGTCCACCAGATCGTCGACGTTGGGGATGTCCAGGTAGAGGACGAAGAGGTCGTCGACGGTGGGGGTCGGGTCGAGTGGTTGCAGCGGGTCGTGGGTGAACTCGAAGTGCCAGGTGGTGCGGGCCAGGCCGACCATGAGCAGGTCGTGTTCGCCGGGAACGTGCCCGGTGGTACGCCACAGCACCTTCAGGCCGAGCCCTTGCACGTAGAAGCGCTCGACGTCGACGAGGCTGCGGGACGGCCGGGCGATGCGGATGCGGGTCTCCGCACCGACTGGGTGGAGGGCTCTCGGCGTCATGTCCGGTTCTCACCCTTCGAAGATGGCGGCGGGGTCGCCGGTGTACCACGCGTTGTCGATGCGGACGCGGCGCATGACCCAGCGTCGGCCTTCACGCACCAGGTCGACGTCGTAGAGGTTCTTCAGCAGGGCGTGAGTCCTGTGGTCGGCGGTGAGCAGGTGCTGGGCCTCCACCAGCGCGGTGAGGCGGGCGGTCTGGCCGTCCACGGCGATGCGGGTGTTCGTGACCTGATGGGTTGTGTCGACCCGGTCGGTGAACAGGCCGAGGATGGTGGTGACGATCGCGTCCCTGCCGGTCATCAGAGGCGGTACGGCACCCCACTTGGCGGCCGCGGGCCGGAAGTCCAGTGCGGCGTCGGGCGCGAAGGATGAAGCGAACAGCTCCTTGTCCTTCAGGTCCTGTCCGAGGGAGAACCGGTGGAGAGCGTCGGCGATCTCGACTCGGTCGCGCAGCTCCTGGATCACGGCGTCGGTATCGGCGGCTGCTGAGGAAAGGGCGTGGTCCTGCGTGACGTACATGCGGTTCCTCCTGTGCGGGGTGACTGGTGTTCTCCACCCTCTTGTGGACCACGGGGCCGATCAACGCGGATCTCTGCAACGATCGTGGAGCCAGGCTCAACGATCAGGGGAGGGCCGTCATGCTGGAGCGGCACGAGCTGGAGGCGTTCCTGACGCTCGCGGAGGAGCTGCACTTCGGTCGCACCGGCGAGCGGATGCGCGTATCGACCTCCCGGGTCAGCCAGACGATCGCGAAACTCGAGCGGCGTGTCGGTGCGCCGCTGTTCCGGCGAACGAGTCGCCGGGTGGAGCTGACCGCCATCGGGCGTCGGATGTACGACGACGTCCGGCCCGCCTGGGACCGGATCGAAGCCGCCTTCCAACGGGCGGTCGACTCCGGGCGGGGCGTCACCGGCACGCTGTGCGCCGGTTTCGTGGACGCGGCCGGCAGCCAACTCCTGGCAGAATCCGCGGAGTCGTTCCAGCGCCGGCATCCCGACTGCGAGGTCCGAATCCGCGAGGTGCCACCGGCCGACGGTGTGCCGTGGCTGCGCGGTGGGGAGGTGGAGATCCTGCTGGCTGCCCTTCCAGTACAGGAGCCTGACCTGGTCACGGGGCCCGCCCTGGTGAGCGAGCATCAGATGCTCGCCGTCCCCGCCGGACACCGACTGGCACGCCGGGATTCCGTGGCCGTGGAGGACCTCACCGGGGCCCCCTTGGTCCGGCTGCCGGGCACGATTGCCGGGCCCCCGCCGGACGTCGACGTACGCGGCTCATCGGCCGCCACCTTTCACGAGGCCCTGGCGCTCGTGGGCGCCGGGCGGGCCGTGCTCCTCGTCGGCGCCCATGCCAGGCGCTACCACCCGCGCCCTGACGTCGTCTATCTCCCTGTCCAGAACGCCCCCCTTCTGACATGGGGACTGGTCTGGCGTGCCGACGGCACCACCGCACGCGTCCGCGCCTTTGCCCAGGCCGCTCACGACCTGGTCCGCAGCACCGCGTGACGGCAGCACAGCGCCGGTCCCGACCTCCAGAGCAGCGAACGCCACGGTGCAGCTCGGCCTGAGCCGATCACTCACATCTCGTGCATCGGGCTAGGCGACAAGACCCCCCCCGGGTCTCTGACCTGGGGGTTTGTCATGGAGCGGGTGACGAGAACTCGCGCTCTCAGCTTGGGAAGCGACGGCGCTTGCGCGGGAACAGATGACCTGACCTGCGAATATGCAGCCGGAAGTGCGGCCTTGAGGCACAAAATTGTGTCCCTGGGGACCCTGGTTGTCCGCTCTGATGGGCACGCCCAGGGCACGAGGTCTGGACAGCGGGCCCCAAACGGGTGGGTGAAGGCTTCGGCCGACCTACGTCGAGGTGGTTCCCGTCCGAGGCGGACGCCGGATTGCGGACGCACAGGCCGGCCTGGACGGTTTGGCCGACGACAACCCCTGTAGCGCGGGCGGGACCGTCGAGGCCGTTTGACCGGCACTGGCCGATGGCGCGCAGCCAGGCACATGGTGGCGGGTTCGCCGGTGTGGAGTCCTTCCCGATGCTTGCCCGGGAGGCTCTGGGGCTGTCGGGTCAGAACGGGCCGTGGAGACTGCCCAGTCGGTCGGTCAGACGCAGGTTTTCGGAGTAGTCGACGGGGCAGGCGATCACGGAGACCGAGTTGTCGTCGAGAGCGCGGCGCAGTACGGGCAGCAGTTGGTCGGCCGAGTCGATCGCGTAGCCGCGTGCGCCGAAGCTTTCGGCGTAGGCGACCAGGTCCGGGTTGGTGAACCGAGTGTGGCTGTGGCGGCCGAGTTCGAGTTCCATCTTCCAGGTGATCAGGCCGTATTCCTCGTCCACCAGGACGAGGACGACCAGCGGGACGCGTTCCCGGAGGGCGGTCTCCAGTTCCTGGGAGTTCATCAGGAACGAGCCGTCGCCCATCACCGCCAGGACGCGTCGGTCCGGCCGGGCCAGCTTGGCGACGATGGCGCCGGGCAGCGCGAAGCCCATGGTGGACAGGCCGTTGGAGACCAGGCAGGTGTCCGGTTCGTAGGTCGGATAGAGGCGGGCCATCCACATCTTTCCGGCGCCGGTGTCGGCGAGCACGATGTCGTGGCGGTCCAGGGCTGTGCGGACATCACTCACCACGCGCTGCGGCACCAGGGGGAAAGCGTCGTTGTCACATCCGTACTGGAGTTCCTCGTCGAGGAGGGTACGGATCTTCTCGCTGCTTCCCGAGTCGTAGGTGAGTCCGTCGGGCAGCGCCGCCGAGAGTGCGTCCAGCGCCTGCGTGAGGTCACCTTCGACGCCGACCGTGACCGGGTAGTGGGCGTCGACCTCGGCGGGGAAGCGGTGCACGTGCACGATCCGCTTGTCGCCGTTCGGGTTGATCTTGACCGGGTCGAACTCCTGGATCTCGTAACCCACGCAGATCAGTGCGTCGGCCGAGTCGAAGCCGAAGTTGCCGTAGTCGTGGCGCATGAAGCCGACCGCGCCCAGAGCGTTCGGGTGGTCGTCGGGGAAGACGCCCTTGCCGTGGAACGTGGTCGCGACCGGGATGTTCAGCCGCTCGGCGAACCGTACAAGCGCGACCGAGGCCCCTGCCCTGGCGGCGCCGTGGCCTGCCAGCACGACGGGGTGCCGTGCGGCGGCGAGCACCTCGGCGGCCCGTGCGATCTGGGCGGGCGATGGCGCATCGGCGTGCGCCGTGTCGATCTGCAGGGGCGCCAGCGGCTCGGCGGGCCGCTCGGCTTCGATGTCCTCCGGCACCGCCAGGAACACAGCCCCGGGGCGCTCGCTCTGCGCGGTCTTGAACGCCTTGCGCGTCATCTCCGGCACCGCGTCCGGACACTCGATACGGGCTGCCCACTGGGTGACGGGAGCGAACATAGACACGAGGTCGATGACCTGGTGCGACTCCTTGTGGATACGGCGCAGGGACCCCTGGGCGGCCAGGGCCACCATCGGCGCGCTGTTGGTCGTCGCGTCTGCGGTGCCCAGCAGCAGATTGATCGCGCCCGGCCCCAGCGTGGCCGAGCAGACTCCGGCCCGGCCGGTCAGCCGCCCGTAGATCTCCGCCATGAACGAGGCGGCCTGTTCGTGGCGCACCAGCACGTACCGGATCCCGGAGCCGTTCAGCGCGTCGACGAAGCGGATGTTCTCCTCACCGGGGATCCCGAAGACGTACTCCACGCCCTCGGCCCGCAGACAACGCACCAACAGGTGCGCGACGTCATCCACAGCTGCGGTGTCCCGCGACCCGGTCGCGCCTTCGGTGCCCATGGGACGAACGTAGGCACACCCCGCCCGCCCCGGCCACTCATCGGCCGCCGGCCGGGGGGCCGGTAGTGGGTACCGGCCCGCGCCCGGGACCAAGCACCGCCGGGCCGTTCGGAGGCGTTACGTTCGCCTCGGCCGGTGTCCGCGTGAGCTGGCCGAAGCGCCTCCCCCCACCACTCACCCCAGCTCCCGAATGGAGGGACCCCGAAGCCGGGGTGGTGAGCTTCCGCGCGTACGCCGACAAGTGGGTCTTCATGGAGCGGGTGACGAGAATCGAACCCGCGCTCTCAGCTTGGGAAGCGACGGCGCTTGCGCGGGCATTTGGCCGTTGACCTGTTGTGGGCACGGCTTCGACCAACGGCGGGCGGAGCGGGTGTGTGAACGGGCTCCGCGCTTGGCTCGCTGGGATCGGATGTCTGGCTCGGGGAGCCTTCGCGAGTGCACACGCGGATGCACGGGTTACCTCCCGACCCTTGACGGGGGTAGTGGTCTCGGCCGCGAGGAGGCGGCTCGTCGTCGCGTGCAGGTGTTTGTGGCATGGGCGGCAGGCGCTGGAGACGGCGGTAGGTGCCGGACAGGGAGGTCTCCGCGGTCAGGAGTCCTCCGCTGGGACGTCGGCGGTTCGTGAGTCCTCTTGCCGCGGCAGCGCCCGGCGCGTGCGGACCGGAGAGAGGAAGACGGGCAGGAACGCCGCCGCCAGGAAGGCACCGCCCACCCAGAGGGTGGTGCGCACAGTTGTCAGTTCGCCGAGCAGACCCGCCACCGCGGCACCGACGGCGAGTGCGCCGGTGAGCAGGGAACGAAAGGTGGCGTTCATCCGGCCGAGGAGGTGGTCCGGCGTCATGTGCTGTCGCAGGCTGACGCCGAGTACGTTGTCCAAGCCGATCTTGAACATGGCAAGCAGCCAACCTGCCCCCGCCGCCCATAGCCAGGCGCCGCGGCCGATGAGCGGTACGAGCAGTCCCGCGGGCGCCAGGCAGAGGCCGGCGAGGCCGAGAGCGCGACCGTGGCCGAGGCGTGCGGCGACGGGGCGGGCCCAGCGGGCGCCGAGGAGGAGGCCGGCTCCGCCCGCTGCCCAGAAGAGGCCCAGTACGCCTGCGGGGTAGTGGAGTTGGCGTACGAACAGCACCGGGAGGATGGTGTTGACGATCTGGGTGCCCAGGTTGCTGAGGGCCGCGGTGACGGCGAGGGCCTTGAGCTCCCTGTTGCCGAGGACGTGTCGCAGTCCCTCCCCGATCTGCGCTCTCAACCGGGTGGGCCGACCCAGGGCCGGTGCCGGTGCCGGAGTGCGGTGGATGGCGGTGAGCCGTAGCGCGGAGGCCAGGTAGGCCGCCGCCGCGCAGGCCACGGCCACGGGCGCCGTGAGCAGTTGGACGAGCCCTCCGCCCGCGCCCCGTCCGGCGACGTTGCCGACGGCGATGAGGCTCACCACTGCGGCGTTCGCCCGTACGAGGCCGTCCCGGCCCACCAGTTGGGGCAGCACGCTCTGTGAGCCGACGTCGAAGAACACGGTGGCGCAGCCGCTCAGCAGGACGACTACGTAGAGGTGGCCGAGCGTGAGAGCGTCCAGCCACCAGGCAAGGGGGATCGAGGCGAACAGCGCCGCACGTGTCAGATCCGCGGCGATCAGCACTGCGCGATGGCGCATTCTGTCCACCCACGCTCCGGCGGGGAGGCCGATGAGCAGAAAGGCGACGGTGCTCAGCGCGGCGAGCGTGCCGACCTGGCCGGGATTGGCGTCGAGAGCGGACACGGCGATGAGCGGGACGGCGACGTAGGCAGTGTTGGTGCCGAACTGGCTGAGGGATGTCGCGGCGAACAGCGCCCGGAAATCGCGTGTGCGCCAAGGGGAGTCGGGCCGTATGGAATCTGTCGCCGATGAATGCGGGGCGTGCCGGGCCGGGCGGTGTCGCATCGCGCTCACTTCCTCACGGAGCCGAGCCCCGCCCTGTCCGCAGCGCGCGCGGGCGACGATGGGCGAGTCCGCCACCGCGTGGCCGCGACACCGGTAAGTACGACGGCCGCCCCCGCGATGACGCGCAGGCCGAGTTCCTCGTCGAGGACGATCGCCCCCAGCGCCACCGAGACAACTGGCAGGAGATACCCGATGGTGGCTGTGCTGGTCGCTCCCTCGTCCGCGATGAGCCGGTAGCTGAGATAGAACGTGAATCCGGTGCTGCAGATCCCGAGGACGGTCACGGCGAGTACGACCCGCGGCCCGAGGTCCACGTGTGCCGTGCCATCGGCCAGCAGGGCCGGCACGCCGAGTGCCGTGGCGGCGACGAGCTGGGCCGCCGAGAGAGCCAGCGGGGCGGTTCCCCGGCCGGTCAGCCGGCTTCCCATGTAGGCGAAGCCGACGGCGTAGCTCGCCGATGCCCCGAGCAGCGCGAGCGCGCCCCCGCTCAGCAGTCCGCTCGCCTCCCAGGGGGCGAAGATGACCAGCGTTCCGGCGAATCCGAGCAGCAGTCCGCCCAGGCGGACCGGATGCATTGTGCGCTCCGTGCCGATGAGGGTGCTGATCAGCACGGACCACAGCGGAGTCGTCGCGTGCAGCACACCGGCCAGCCCGGAGTCGACCGTCCGCTCGCCGATACCGAAGAGCAGGAACGGCAGGGCGTTGCAGAACAAGGCGGCCACCACGAGGTGCCCCCACGTTCCGCGGTCCCGCGGCAGACGCTGACGTGCGCCGCGGGCCAGGACGAGAAGGACGGCCGAGCCGAGGGCAGAGCGGACAAAGGCGATGTGGAAGGGCGTCAGTCCGCTGTCGAGGGCCAGCTTGATCCACAGAAACGCCGACCCCCACAGCAGTGCGAGTCCGCCCATACGTATCAGCGAGCCACGTCGGCCGTCGGTCACTCTGCGCCTCCCTCCCTGCGCCATCGGTCGGATTCGAATCTGCCGGGCCGAGTCACAACAGGACAAGCGAAAAGTTCTGCACGACCTTTAAGCTCGGCTACATGCTTGACGTGCGACGTATGCAGGTCCTCCGTGCGGTCGTCACCAGCGGATCGATCACCGCAGCGGCAACGAACCTGGGGTACACCCCGTCCGCGGTCAGCCAACAGGTGGCGGCGTTGGAGAAGCAGGCCGGGATCCCGCTGCTCGAACGAGTCGGCCGCGGTGTCCGGCCCACGGAAGCGGGCCAGTTGCTCAGCGACCATGCGGCCCTCATCAGCAGGCAGGTGGCCGACGCGGAGAGCGCACTGGCCGATCTGCGGGCCCGGGCCACGGGGCTGCTGTCGATCCGCTACTTCGCCACGGCGGGAGCCCCCCTCATGGCGCCCGCCCTTGCGCGATTCCGACAGGAACACCCCGGCATACGGGTCGACCTCAGGATGACCGACCCGCAGGACCCGCTGACCGAGGTGGCGGAGGGCCGGGCCGACCTTGCCCTGGTGGTCCAGCCATGCAACCGGCGCCGCGAAGGGGTTCACTTCGTCCATCTGCTCGACGACCCTTACCGCGCCGTCCTACCCACAGGACACCGGCTTGCCGCGAAACGGATGCTGGACCTGACCGATCTCGCCGACGAGCCGTGGGTCCGCAGCGACGGGCCCGGCCCCTGCCTGGACGCCGTGGTCGAGGGCTGCGCCGCGGCGGGCTTCAGCCCGAACTTCGTGGTGGAGAGCGAGGATTACGCCACGGCACAGGGATTCGTGGCTACCGGCCTCGGGATCAGCCTCATCCCCGCCATGGGGCTGGCGGGCCGCCACCCCGCCGTCGTCGTGCGCAAGGTGCGCAGGCCGGAACCGATCAGGGCCATTCACGCGGCGGTGCGGGATACATCGCTGGCCCGGCCCGCGCTCCGCGGACTGCTCACGGCACTCCGGAACGTGCCCATGGGGTGAACGCCGCACCTGTGACTTTGTATCCGAGAGCGGAAGTCGTGACGCCACCCAGGAACTTGCGGTTGCCTACCGGGCCCGGGGCCCTGACCGCTGAGGCGGTCGCCCTGGAGGCCCGCAAGCCGGCCTGTTCGGACAGACGGCGAGTCGCCACCGTCGGCACGCACCGAGTCCAAGCCCGTGACGGCCCGTGACGGCCCAGGAGGGCGTGGAGCCGAGGGCGTCGGTGACCTTCCTCGCCGAATCGTCGGCACGATCACCCGGACCGGCACAGTCAACCGTCTCGTCCACGCCAAGGCCCGGGCCGAGCACTGGGTAGCCGGCTGACCTGCGGCCCTGGCAGGCGGGGAGACCCCGGGACCAGCGTCTCCGGTCCCCCGCCCCGCACCACCCGCTACTCAGGCAAATTCACTCAATGGCTCCGTGACCACTTCTCGCCACCGGTCTCGGTGGCCCTCGGCTTGCACCCGGTAGTAAAGGGTCTCCCGGCGTTCGTCACAGGCTGAGCCGACATGGTCGCCGATGTTGTGCGCGAGCAGGTAGTGAGCGAACACCACGCTGCCGGCCGGGCCGACCGCTTGCACCGGATCGCCGAGTTCGACCTTCGGATACGGCCCGGGCGCCATGTCCTCAACCCGTTTGAGGGCGTCCGGTCCACGCTCGGCCAGGTACCGCCCAAACCTCAGATGAGTACCGGGCCACAGCCACAAGTTGCCCCGCCCGGGCGTCGTGTGATCAGTGAGCCACACCCCCGCAAGCATGGTGAAAGTGCCCGGACGGCCATCGGGTTCCGTCGGCGTCAGCCCGTCGACGTGAGGCCCTCCTGGCCGGTGCGGCCACGGTGGGATCGTGGTGGCCACCTGCACGCCTTCCGGCCTCCGGATTCCGAGTCCACCACGAAGCAGTTGTCTCGCCAGCTCCGCAATCCTTGTCTCGAAAAAGAAGGCGAGCAGTGGATGCCCCGGGTCTCCGAAGCGTCGGAAGATGAAGTGCGGACCTACATGTCCCTCGGCAGGAGGCTGCTTCGCCAACATGGCCGCAACCACCTTGCGCCCGACGGCGACCTCCCCAGGAGTCAGGGCGCCTGGAACCACCAGGTATCCCTGTTGGCGGAACGCCGTTCTCATGTCATCAGTGACCACGGCAGACATGGCCTCAGTCCATCGGCCTACACCCCTGATCGGCAAGCGAATTACCGTTGCGAACACGGCGGTTACCAAGGAGGCGATCTACAGGAGCAAGGCCGAGAATCCGAAACAGGCTCAGCCCTCACGGGCGGACATCGCGGGCACAGTGACATCAATTCGCATTGACATTGCTCACGAAAGCGAGCGCCGGGTGACTCCCGGACTCGCGTCGAAACGAATGGAAGCGTACGGCGTCGTGGACCTGGAGCTGCCGGACATGTCCGGACGGCCGTGGACGACGAACTGATCGACCGCGACCCGTGCCAGATCAAGGGCGCGGGCAAGGAGCCGGTTGCCGAAGGCCGTATTGCCACTGTCGCCCAGGTCGAAGCCCTCGCCGACGCGACCGGAATCCGCTGGTGGCTCATGGTTGCCACGGCGCGCACAGGCCGATGCGCCCCGAGGAACTGGCGGGCCTCCGCTGCCGGTATGTCGACCTTGACAACCGGGTGACCGCGTCCGCGTCGCCAAGCCGGAACGGACCAACGGCAAGCGGGCTCCCGGCAAGACCTGGACCAGCAGCGCCCTTATGGTGCGGTTGTAGCGCGCGCCCTCGCCCACCGGTCTGGACAACAAACAACCCCCGGGCCTCTGACCTGGGGGTTTCATATGGAGCGGGTGACGAGAGTCGAACTCGCGCTCTCAGCTTGGGAAGCGACGGCGCTCGTCCGCGAGTCGGACTCTGTGCATGGAAGGGGCCGAGAAGGATCTCGTAGGGTTGGCCGGCCGAGATCCCTCGTCGGTGGGGGCGGAGAGTCACCTGCCGAACTGCGGTGACTCGGTCGTCCTGGTTCTGCTGCTCCTCGCCCTGACGATGCGGGGCCGTCTCGCGTATCGCTCGGACAGCCCGGCGCCACGAGCTCGTGCAGGATGAAGCGAGGTCCTCAGCCATGGCGGGGCCGCAGGCCGTTGTGGCTGCGGCCCCGCCCGGGGGTCGGGGTCAGGACGGGTCGCCGTACTGCAGGCCGCGTCCGTTGGTGCCGATGTAGACGCGGCCGAAGGTGTCGGGGTCGCCGGTGATGATGCCGAGGCTGCCGATGGCGCCCCACTGGTGGGCGCTGTCGTTGACGCGGAGCCAGGTGGCGCCCTTGTCGGTGGAGCGGAAGACTCCGGTGACGTCGTTGACGGTGCCGATCAGGTACAGGGCCTGGTAGTTGGCGCCGGGTGCGGCCTTGCCGAAGCCGAGGGCGGAGGCGGACTGCACCGTCTTGAGTGTGGTGAAGGTGCGGCCGCCGTCGGTGGAGTGCAGCAGCCCGTTGCCGCCGCCGGCGATCCACAGGTCCCCGTTGATGCCGGGGACGGCGGTGAGCCTGCCGGAGGGCAGGCTGGTGGCGCGGGGGGTGAAGGTCGCGCCGCCGTCGGTGCTGGCGTGGAGCGTGCCGCCCGTGAGTGAGTAGAAGGTGTTGGCCGAGGAGCGGTCGGCGACGACCACGGCGTCGGTGCCCAGGCCGCTGACCTTCGACCAGCTCGCTCCCTTGTCGGTCGAGCGGTACGGGGCCTGGCCGGCCTCGGTCCACACGATGGTGGAGCCGTCCGCCGCGAGCGCGACATGGCCGCTGTTCGCGCTGGGGACCGGTTCGGCGGTGAAGCCGTTCCAGCTGCTGCCGCCGTCGGTGGAGTAGGCGCCGTCCTGCGCGCCGCCCGTGCCGACACGGACCATCACCGCGGGGGCCGACTGGGCGAAGTCGATGTCGGTGCTGCTGCTCATCAGCGGGTTCTTCAGCCGTCCGGCGGGTACCTCGGTCAGGGAGTCGTGGCGGAAGCCGCCCTGGTCGCCCATGGAGGTGATGACGGTGGCGCCGCCGGGAGGGGCGATCGCGTCCGCCAGCGAGGTCTCCTCCAGCCCCCGGGCCCCGGAGGCCCAGTGGCTGGTGCCGCCGCTGTCGGAGGCGTTGGCGTCCTTGCTGCGCCAGATGCCGTTGCCGGTGCCGTACAGCACGTGCCCGGAGTCGAAGGGATCGATGGCCAGCGCGGTCATCCAGTGCCCGATGCCGGTACCGACGTAAGGAGCGGCGGAGGCGTCCCGCACCGACTTGTCGGCCAGTGCCTTCCAGGTCGTGCCGCCGTCGGTGGTCCGGTAGAGCTCGTCCTGGGGCCACCAGCGGTCGAGGGTGGTGACCATCACCGTGGACGGCTTCTGCGGGTCGACGGCCAGACCGGAGAACCCGTAACTGCCCTGGGACGGGGAGATGTTCTTCCACGCGCCGCCCGACGGCGTGTACTTCCACACCGAGCCCGCCGTCGCGTCCATGGGGCCGATGCTGTTGCTGTACGTCAGGTACAGCGACCCGTCACCGGAGACCACACTGTGCTGCGGCATCTGGCCGGTGGGCTGCCCGGAAACAGCCTGCCAGCTGCTGCCACCATCGGTCGAACGGTACAAAGGCGCGGACTTGTCGTTGACGCCGACGTAGACCGTGTTGCTGCCGGCCGGGCCGTACGTCACGAAGGAGATGCCCGCGCCGCTGCCCGCCCCGTCCTTGACGGGGAACGAGGAGACCTGACGCCATGTCACGCCGTAGTCGGTGCTGCGCCACAGGCCGTTCTTGCGGGTGCCCAGCAGCAGGGTGCCGTGGTCCGCGGGGTCGATCACGAGCCGCTCGCCCGCCCCGCGGCCGGGTTCGTTGCCGCCCAGCTTGAACGGCAGATCGGTGCGCTGGAAGGTGCGGCCCCGGTCGGTGGAGCGCAGGAGCGCGCCGTTGCCGCCCCACTCGTTGGTGTAGGTGCCCGTCGCGAGGTAGAGCCGGTTGGGGTCGACGGGGTCGGTGGCCAGCGCATCGATGCCCAGCAGGTTCCAGTCCTTCTCGCCGAGCCAGTCGGTCAGCGGGATCCACTGCTCGGCCGCGGTGTCCCAGCGGTAGGCGCCGCCCATGTCGGTGCGCGCGTACAGCAGACCCTTCTCCCGCTGGTTGAACACCAGCCCGGTGACGTAACCGCCGCCCACCACCTGGGCGTTCTTCCACACATACGGTCCGGCCGCGGCCGTGGTCTGAGTGCTGCCGGTCCCGGACGCCTGGGTCTCGGCCGTTTGCACCAGCTTCCACTGCTGGTTGGTGCTGCCCCTGCTGGGATACTGGATGATCGGCGCGCCCTCGGCCGTGGAGCCTCCGGAGACGTCCAGGACCTGACCGCTCCTGCGGGAGGTGAAAGTGACGGCGTCGGAACCGCTCACATCGTCGATCCGCCACTCCTGGGAAGTGGAGGAGCTGTCGGTCTGCTGCTCGGCGGCGGCCGCCTGGGCGGTCGAACCGCCCGCTATGCCCAGCACCTTGCCGCTGTTGCGGTTCACCAGCTCGTAGTAGCCGTCCCCGGTGGGTCTCAGCTTCCACTGCTGGTTGGCGGTGTTCTGGTCGGTCCACTGCTGGATGCGGGTGCCGTCGGCGGTGGAGAAGGCGTTGACGTCCATCACCTTGCCACTGCGTACGGAAACCAGCCGGTAGTAGGCATTGCCGTCGATCGTCGCGGCCTGCGAGTCCTCCTGCGCGAACAGGAGATACGGCACGACGATGGCGGGCACGCCGAGCAGCAGAGCGGTGGCGGTCCAGCGACGGCGGTGACGCCCGCGGCGTCCGCCGGTCGTGGGGTTGTTCATGGGGAGGTGTTCTCCTTGCATGCCGTTCACCAGAAGAGGAGTGAATCCAGGCACGGGGGGGATGACCGGATCCGACTCCTAGTGGTCACAGACTCCGCACAGGGTTGCCGCGAGCCGGAAACTTGTTCAGTTCACCTCGTGGTGCGGTGGGCGTTGATCAGCGTCCGGGTGACGCTGGTGCCTTTGGCGTCGACGGCCCGGGCCCGGAAGGACACCGAGCCGGGCGTCCTGGGCTGGTCCAGCGTCACCGACCGCTTGGCATCGGCGGTCGTGCGGACCGGTGTGAAGGCACGCCGCTCCCGGAGCGGACTGGACAAGAACAAACCTCCAGGCCACTGACCTGGGGGTTTCATCATGGAGCGGGTGACGAGAATCGAACTCGCGCTCTCAGCTTGGGAAGCGACGGCGCTTACGGAGGCGGATAGCTTCTGACCTGGGCGTATGTGCTCTGAGGTTGCGCCCGAGTGGGCAGGATCGCACCGCTGTTGACCGCGGTTGACCGGTCTTAAGTGCACGCTATGGGCACGCTGGCGGCTCGGAAGGGCGGAGAGGTCCTCCGGGCGGCTGAAGAGCAGGCGACCGCCGGAAGCGAGAGCGGGCCGGAAGGGTGCCGTTGCAGGAGCACATGGAGGGCGGTTCAGCGGCGGCCGAAGAGTCCGGGGCGGACGTGGGTCGCGCAGACTGCCGCAACGCGGCCTGCTCCGACTGGACACTGGCGAGACTGCCCACATGCGGACGCCTCCGTATGTTGAGCGCCGCACGGCGCGTGCAATTCCGGCTCGACTTCAATGCAGCAGGCGGCGACGCCGCAGCACGCGTCCGGTGAGGGCTTGACCGCGCGGACGATGGCAGAGGCATGCCGTCGGCAACTGGGTGCTTCGGGGTGATCTCGATGTCCGTGAAGCCGGCGGCCTCCAGCCCCGCACGCTACTCGGTGAAGGAGAGGGCGCCGGCGATGCAGCCGAAAGTCCCCGCGCTCGGTCCGCTGCTCGGGCGTGATGGTGTCCTCGGCGACGACGTCGCAGACGCCGATACGGCCGCCGGGCCTCAGGACGCGGAAGGTCTTCGCGGAGATTGCGGGCTTGTCGACGGACAGGTTGATCACGCAGTTCGAGATGACCACGTCGACGGTGTTCGCGGGGAGCGGGATCGCCTCGATGACGCCCTTGAGGAACTCGACGTTCGTCGCACCCGCCCTCCCCGCGTTGTCGAGCGCCAGGGCAAGCATCTCCTCGGTCATGCCCAGCCCGTACGCCTTGCCGGTCGGGCCGACGCGGCGGGCGCAGAGCACGACGTCGATGCCGCCGCCGGAGCCAAGGGCCAGGGCCCGTTCGCCCTCGCGGAGTTCGACGACGGCGGTGGGGTGCCGCAGCCGAGGGACGCGGCGACCGCCTCGGCAGGGAGGGCCTCGCGCTCGTCGGCGGCATGGAGGGCGGAGCCCAAGTTCTCGTCCTCCTCGACCGGCTGTGGCCCGCAGCAGGCGGTGCCGCCCTCGGTGACCCTCACGGCAGTGGCGGTGTACCGCTGCCGGACTGTTTCGCGCAGGGCGGTGGAGAACGGCCTGCTGCCCGGGGCTGACCGCCTCGCCGCTGGACGAGGAACAGGCGGCCGGGCCGGCGAAGGTGTTCAAGGCCCTCGGGGATCCGGTTCGACTCCGCCTGCTGTCGGTGATCGCCTCGCGCGGGGAGGGCGGCGAGATGTGCTTGTGCGAGCTGACCTCGGCCCTCGACCTTTCCCAGCCGACGATCTCCCACCACCCCGAGCTCCTGCGGCAGGCCGGCCTCATCGACTGCGAGCGCCGCGGCACCTGGGTCTGCTACTGGGTGCTGCCGTCGGCTTTCGACCGCCTCGCCGTGTTTCAGAGGACGCCGACGGCCGCGGAGGCAGTCGCGTGAGTGTCTCCCTGGGGTGCCGCGCTTCGGCCGAAGCCGTCGGTTCGACGGCGCTGGTCGCCGTGGTGGTCGGCTCGGGTGTCCAGGCCACCGAACTCACCCGGGATGTCGGCGTGCAACTGCTCGCCAACTCACTGGCCACCGTCTTCGGCCTGGGCGTGCTCATCGCGCTGCTCGGACCGGTCTCCGGGGCCCGCTTCACCCCGCCGTCACCCTCATGGCCTGGATCAACGGCCGCCGTACCGGCGACGGACCGACCGCACACGACCCGGCGGCCTGCCTCCCCGCCCAGATCACGGGAGCGATCTCCGGCGCTGTGCCGGCCGACGCCGCGCGGCGGGCGGGCATCAGTGGGACGACGCCTCCGGCTTGCCCTGCACCGTCTTCGACTGTCCGCAGTCGAGCAGGGCCGCGAGTGCCGCTCCCGGACCGTGCGCCGAGGCGATCCGCATCTGTTCACTGCACTCCGTCAACTCGTCCCTAAAGAGCTCAAGTTCGGCGTGCGTGATGCCGTCGGTCACAGCGGGGTTCCGCGGGCCGTCCACCGTGGCAATGGCGCTGAAGTGCGCGTAGTCGTCCTCGCCGAGCAGCTGGGCGCAACGCCCGACCTCGTCGTTCACGCCCCCGGCGGCGATCAGGTTGTGGATACGGACCTGCCCGTCCATGGAGGGGTTCGCGAACTCGCCTGCGCTGTCGAACTGGCCGAATACCTGGGGTTCGAGAAGCGTGTTGGTGCAACGCAACAGATCACGGCCCCGGGATGCCACCTGGCCCTGGTGCGTGGTCGTGATGTCGTCGACTCGGTAGATTTGCCCGACGATCTGGTTGGGGTCCTTGACGAACACCTGACCTTCGAACGTATTGCGGCCTACGAAGAGCGCGTCGCCCTGAATGATGATGGTGTTTGCCACGAAGCGGTTGCCCTGGTAGACGCCACCCGCCAGGTTGATGGTGCCGCCTCGGACGTTGAAGTCATTGCCGAGGAAGAGATGTTCCCTGTCGTACTCGGTGAGTACGCGGTCGGTGATGTTGAGCGCGGCGCGTTCGACTCCGCAGTCACGGTAGTGGCGGCTGGCGACATTGACTTCCCTGGCGTTGAAGCAGTTGCCGACGAACATGCTCGCACCGCCCACCACGACGTAGTCCCCGTCGAAAGCCTGGGTGGTGCTCGGGATTTCACTCTGGCCGGGTGTGGTCGGGGCGGCGGTCTGGGCCGGTGTGACGGTCATGGGAGTGGCGTCGTCGGCTTGGGAGGCGGGAGCCGTGAGAATTCCGCCGACCGCTAAGGCGACAGTCGCACCGACTACCGTCCATGCCCTTTTCGCTATTCCAGCTCTCTGTGCGGTCGAGCCCTTTCGTATTCCGTTGCGTCGAAGTGCGGACTGTTTCGTTCGGTGCCGCTGGTTCATTTCGGGACGCTACCGGGTACAGAGCGGCCTCAACTGCCCCTGCGACCTTACGAAGTTCTGACGCATGCGCCCCCCTGTACGTCACGGCGACGTTGAGGAGCGCCGACAGGGGCGGATGGGGCGGACGACGTCCCGTGCGACGGCCCAAGCCGTGTAGACGGGCCCGTGACGCCTAACCGGATAGGCGATCCGGATGTGTGCTAGCGTCTCGATCAACCGGATGGACTATCCGGTTTCCTGTTGGAGTGGAGGAGCTCATGACGAAGACAGCTGTGGTCACGGCGGGGACAGGGGGCATCGGCCTGGAGACGGCGCTGGGTCTGGCCGCTGCCGGGTTCGCGGTCACCGTGGTCGGGCGCGACGCGGAACGGGGGGCCAGAGCGGTCAAGCGGATCAACGCGGCGGGTCCGGACGGCGCCGGCCAGTTCCTGTCCGCCGACCTCTCCTCACTCGACCAGGTGCGCGCGCTCGCCGACCGGATCGCCGCCGACCACGCCGCCTCGGGGGAACCGCTGACGGTGCTGGTCAACAACGTCGGAGCGATGTTCCCGCAGCACCGGACGCTGGGCGGCGTCGAGGCGTCCTTCGTCGTCAACCACCTCTCGCCGTACCTGCTGACCGAACTGCTGCTGCCCACCCTCACAGCCGGGGCGCCCAGCCGGATCGTGAACGTGACCTCGGGCGCGGTCGCCGTCGGGAAGCGGGTGTTCGACGCTGTCGAGCCGCCCGGCGGCTACTACGGATTCCACTGGTACGGCCGCGCCAAGCTCGCCAACCTCGCGTACACCCTGGACCTGGCCGCCCGACTGGCCGGCACGGGCGTATCGGTCTTCGCCGCCGACCCCGGAGGAGCCGCGACCGAGATGACCAACGGCACCCTGACCGACCCGAAGATCGTCTCCCCGCCGCTGCGGCTGCTGTGGCCGCTGGTACGCCGCAAGTTCGAGCGCTCCACCTCCGGCCCGGCGTCGGCGGCAGCCAGGCCCTCGATCGTCGCCGCCACCGACAACGCGCTGACCGGACGGACCGGCCTGGTCATCGGCTCCCAGAGCCACCCGGTCGCCCCGTTTCGCGCGGCGACCGACCGCCGCCTCGCCGAGGCCGTGCGCCGGCTCAGCGAAGCCCACGCACCCACGCCGACCGGCGCAGACGCGTGAGCATTCGCCCTCAACGCCCGTAACGCCGACAGGCCGGCCACCCGTCACGCGGTCGTGTCGACCCCGCGCGCCCGCCCCCGAGACACGCCGCACCACCGCCGCCCCAATCCCCACCCGACCGAGGACACGACATGACCAACGCAGTCCCGACCGCCTATGCCCGCACCGTTCACGGCTCCGGCCCCGGCCTCCTCCTCGCCCATGGCGCCGGCGGCGGTATCGACGCCAACTACGGGCCGATCATGGAAGGGCTCGCCGCGCAGCACACCGTCGTCGGGGTCGACTACCCCGGCTCAGGGCACACCCCCACCACGCCTACGCCCCTGCAGCTGGACCTCATGGCGGACCAGCTCGTCGCCGCGGCGGACGCCGAAGGGCTCGACACGTTCGCCCTCTGCGGATACTCGCTCGGCGGCCCGGTCGCGATCCGAGCGGCCGTCCGCCACCCGCAGCGGGTCACCGCGCTCGTCCTGAGCGCGACCTTCGCCCGCGTGGACACCCGCACCGAGCTGGCCGCCGCGATCTGGCACCAGCTCTACGACACCGGACAGCACCTCCTGCTCGCCCAGTACCTGACCCAGCTGGCCGTGAGCGCGCCGTTGCTGAACTCCCTCACTCCCGCCCAGGTGCGGGCGGCCGCCGAGCAGACCGCCGCCGCCCTCCCGCCGGGCACCGGCGCCCAGGTCGACCTGGTCCGCCGTGCCGACGTCCGCGACGACCTCGCCGCGATCACCGCCCCGACCCTGGTCGTCGTCACCACCGCCGACACCCTGATACCGGCCGCCCTCCAGTACGACCTGGCCGCGGCCATCCCCGGAGCGCAGACCGCCGAGCTCCCCACCGGACACCTGCCCTTCCTGGAGCAGCCGAACCACTGGCTGGAGATCATTACCGGCTTCCTCGGCAGGCAGCGCGACCAGCGCTGACAGCCCCGCGGGGGCGGGCTGCTCGACCCGCCCCCACGGCGGGCGCGTCACCCGGAAACGCCCGCATATGATCGGACGGCAAGCCTGCCTCGAGATGAGCGACCTGGACTGTTCCCCCATGACGACCACACCGCTGCGCAAGGACGCCGCCCGCAACTGGGAGCGGATCGTCGCCGTCGCCCGCGACCTGGTCGATCAGGGCACCGCACTGCAGCTCAACGACGTCGCACGCCGGGCGGGGCTCGGCGTCGGCACGGTCTACCGGCACTTCCCCACTCCCGAGGCGCTACTGGAGACCGTCGCCACCCCCTGCCTGGAAGCCCTCGCCGAACACGGCCGGCACGCCCTGGACGACACCGACCACGGGCGCGCCCTGGAGAACTTCCTGTCCCGCATCGTCGAAACACAAATCACCGATGCCGCCCTGCCCCCGGTCGCCGCCACGACCACGGACGCCCTTCCACGCACGACGGAACTCAAGAAGTCGCTCCAGTCGACCGGGACCACGCTCCTCGAGCGGGCCCGCGACGCCGGGGCCGTCCGCCCCGACCTCGCCGCCACCGACCTCGTCCCCCTCATGTGCGGCATCGCCCACGCCGTCACCGTCCACGGCGGCACCCTTGCGGACCGCATTCAGACCGCACACCGCTACCTCGCCACCCTGCTCGGGGGCATGCGTACCGCCACGCCACCGAACACCTGAGCGGCCCGCCACGGCCCAGGGCGGGCCGACCGTCCCCGGCAGATCCGTACCCGTCCCCTCGGCCGGACTTGGCGGGCGTGAACGGTTCGAGCGTCACTTGTAACGTCCGACGCGCGCGCCGCACTGAGGGGTATGAGCCATGACGACCTGCGTGCGCTGTTCCTCAACTGCACGCTGAAGAAGAGCCCGGAGCGCAGCCACACGCACGGCCTGATCGACCTCAGCTCGCGAATCATGGAGAAGCAGGGCGTTCAGGTCGAGTACCTGCGGCCGATCGATCACGAGATCGCCACCGGCGTGTGGCCGGACATGACCGAGCACGGCTGGGAAACGAGGACGGCGCCACGCACTGCGCCATGAACGTCCTGTACAGCCAACGACTTCACCAACAGGAGCACCACGTTCATGACGTGGAACCTGCTGCACCTGGCCCGGCTGCTCAAGGACGCCGGTGGCATTCCGGCGCACGGCAACCAGCGGTCGCAGTGGGACGCCGGGTGCCGGTTCGACTTCGAGAATCCCGAATACCGCTGAGCCCGAGTACCAGAGAGCACCGGCAACACATCAGCCAGTACCGCCAACACATCAACGAAAGGCCGAACATGACCGTCGAGTCCGTCGAGACCGCCCCCACCTGTGCCTACCCGGGCTGCACCATGCCGCCCGAGCCGCACGCACCCGACGCGCAGGGGCCGGCGCCCCGCTACTGCGGGCACCCCGAGCACAACGCTCTCGGCGCGTTCAGGAAGTTCCGCGCCAAGCGGCAGCAGCGCAAGGAGGACAAGCGCGCGGCGGCCGAGGCCAAGAAGGCGGCCGAGGGGGCGGCGAAGGGGGCACAGGCGCCGGTCGCCGGGCAGGTCCCGGCCGGCGAGGTGGTGCCCCCGCAGCCCGGACATGCCCCCGTCGCCGATGCGTCCGAGCAGGTCCCGGCGGCAGCCATGACCAGTGAGATGACGGCTATGACAGCGATGGTGACGGTCGAGGCCGACCAGGACGCTCGGTCACGCGACTCCCTGGTCGCGCTCATCGAGCGACTCGCCTCAGAGCTGCCTGTCTACATCGAGGAGTTGGCGATCATCACCGACTCCGCGGCGGCCGAGGCCCGGATCGAGACGGTCACCCGCGCCTCCGCGCAGCGCATCCTGGCCGCCGAGGAGCGCGCCGCGCTCGCCGAGAAGGCGGCGGACATGGCCGTCGCCGCGCTCGACGCCGCGCAGGAGAAGTTCGCCGAGGAGACCGCGGCGATCCGCGAGGAGGCGGCCCGCCTGGTGGCGGACGCCGCATTCGTCCGGGCCGAGCTGGAGCGCTACCGCGAGCGGGTCGGCTTGCTCGAGGTCCGACTCGACGCCGTCCGCGACGAGACCGACGCGCTGCGCCGCGAGAGGGCCGGGCGCTCCACTGCCGAACAGGAGCGAGCGGGCCCCGCCGAGCAGTGCTGAACAACCGACGGCCCGCGTGAACACCCATCAGAAACGGAAATCCCCATGAGCCGAACCAAGCGCCCGGTCCTCTGGATCACCACTGCCGCCGTCGTCGTCGTGGCGGCCGTCGGGCTCTACCTCTTCCAGCCCTGGCGGCTGTTCACCACGCACCGCGTGGATGAGGCGGCTCCCGTGGTCGGCGGCCAACAGGGAGCTGCTGCCGCGCTGTTGGCGTCCGGCAGCTTCATCTCTCACGAGCACTCCACCAGCGGCTCGGTGCAGATCCAGCCGCTTGCAGGTGGGAAGGCGAACCTGCGCCTGACGAACCTGCGTACCTCCCTGGATGACGCTGGTGGGTGACTTCGCCCAGGCGGGCCCTGCGACGGCGGCGGGCGACTGGTCCCAGGCGCTGGGTCCGCATCTCGGCAACCGGTTCTTCGTGCACACGTTGACCGTCAGCTACCGCACGACCCAGGAGATCCTTGCGAGCACCCACGGCCTGCTGGCGCGGATCGCCCCCGGTCAGACGCCGAGCCGGTCGATCCGCCACGGCGATCCTCCCCGCCACCTCACCGCCTGCCCGCACTCCGTCGCCACCACCGTGGCCGGGGAGCTTCGGGGGCAGGCGGCATCGCACCCGGGCGACCTGCTCGCCGTGATCTGCGCGGACGACCGGGTCGAGGAGTTGGCGTCCGCGGATGTAGCGCAGTGGGCCCGCCTCGTGCCGGCTTCCGAAGCCCGCGGCCTGGAGTTCGACGCGATCGTCGTCGTCGCCCCGGAGGAGATCGCCGCGGCCCGCCCCGGCAGCGAGCGCGACCTGTATGTCGCCCTCACGCGTGCAACCAAGAGACTGTGCACGATCGCCGTACACGCGGCGTCACAGCACACCTCATGACGCCTCTGATGGACGCTCGGAGCGGGTACCTCGACGGGCTGATATGGCGAGACATCCCAACGCCCCGCTGACGCGGGAAGGGCGTCGCCGGTCATGTGAGCGCGTGGATGCCGGGCGTCCGGTCGCGCACGTCGCGGCGGAGGCCGGGATCTCCCGCCGTTGCCCGGCCAAGTGGTATGCCCGCTGGCGCGCACACGGCGAAGCCGGGCTTGTGGACCATTCCTCCCGGCCTGCCACGAGCCCGGCCCGCACCGCGGAGGACGTCGCGGACCTGATCGAGGCGCTGCGGCGGCAGACCAAGCACGGGCCCGCCCGGCTCGCCGCCGACCTCAAGCGCCTGAACGGCATCACCCAAGACGTCCTGGAGGGCGTCGAGTATCTGGTCCTCACATGGGCGAAACGGCTCGTCCGGCGCCTCGCCGCGGCATGCGCAACCCCGCGACGTACCCGGCGTACAGGCGCTGAGGGCCGTCCCTCACGCCAATGCTGCGCCCGGCTGCCATCTCAACGGCGGCGGGGCGCAGCCGCGTGCACACGACGGGGCGTCACGGTCCGGCAACAACACCGCGCGCTCCGTACACAGCTGCCACCGTGGGCGCACGCAACTCCCGCAATGCCAAGGGGGGCCTTGTGCGCCGCTTCATCGTTCCCATCGCCGCCGTACTGCTGACCGCCGCCTGCAGCAGCGGCACACCCAAGCCAACCCTCACCGCCCACGACCCGATCGGCAAGCCCGCCAAAAGCAGCCCATCGAGCAGCCATTCCGCGGCTGCCCCCACGCACACGGCACGGACCGCGGCCAAGCCGAAGCCGTCCCCGTCGAAGTCGGCGAAGGAATGCCCGGCCGTGGGGGACGTCATCGTGTGGATGAAGGTCCCCGGCGTCCCCGACAGCGCGCAGGTCCTCGGCGGTAACGGATACCCGAACTGCGAGTCAACCTTTACGACTATTCAGCGGACGTCTCCGAACGTGGCCGGAGCCTGTACCGAGGCGGCGTGGGCGTCCGACAATCCGGGGTACGACGCCGACGCCACACCGGCCAAGCGCCTCAAGAAGGTTCAGGTGGCGGTCGGCCCTGCCTGCTGACTTCGAGAAGTCAGCGTGGGCGCGGGACCAACCAGGTTGAGGCGGCTATCAGCGGAGGAGCACGGATGAATCGGATCTGGACTCTGGCCGCAGTGGCGGTCATCGCCGCCGCGGTGGTTGTCGCGATCGTCATGGGCGGCCGCGGAAAGCCGGGCACATCGCCGCGGGCTCCCTCGGCATCGTCCTCTGCAAGTGCACCGAAGACTCCGACCCCGAGCTTCAAGGCCGGAAGTTGGTGCGCCCACCATCCGGCGTCACAGTGGTGTCAGAGCCCAATGCCCACCAACATCACCGAACCTGCCCCCTCGGGTCCGGAGATCAGCGCTGCGGCCAGCGAGGCGTTTGACTGCTTCTTCCAACCGGAGAGCTGCTCCCCAAGCCCTAGCCGATGACCCCCACGGCGCACGGGCGCAGACTCTAAGCTGCCGCTGTCCCGCCGTTCTGGGTGCTCGGGACTTGCCGGGCCTCCCGATGGGGCCCGGCTCCTTCATGGCCCTGCCATCGCTCCAGAAGACCAGGCGGGCCTGGGACACTCCCTCCGTGAAACGCTTCCGCGACCTCCGGTACTTGACCACCGTTGCGACGCTCGCAACCATCGCAGTAGGCACGGCTGTTGTGCTGGGCGTCATCTTCGCTGGCTGGACGTTGGGACTCGGCACGGACGACCGAGCAGTCCTCCTGAACACGGCCCTGGTGATCTATACCTGTCTCTTGACCGCAGTTGCCGCCGTCGTTGCCTTGCTGGCCTACCGAGCGTCCACCGGCCGCCCGGACCTGGGTATTGAGATCACCTTCAATTTCAGTTTCCCGAACGAACCGGTCTTTGTGGCAGAGCACGACGAAGACAGCAGCTCGGAACGGCGCAAGCTGCAGAGCTTCAAGCAGACCTGGGCGACGGTGACGCTGAAGAACGCGAGTGTGTATGCCGCCAAGAACCCGGGCGTCCGGATCGAGCTTGAGGGGCTGGGAGGACTAGGAGAGCAGCCGGATTGGGAAACGGTCACCTTTACCGGCCAGGTCGGGATCACGGCGCTTCAGTGGGATGGCGGAACCGAAAGCATCGTCCATGGCCAGTGGTCACGGGCGCTTCCGTCACTCGACTTCGACGGGGTCAGGGAGCTCGTTCCCAACGGCACCGCCCTCGTCGTCACCCTCGTTGCGGACGGCATCGTGCCCGTCAGCAGGAGGCTTCCCGTCCGCATTCTGGATCAAGGCGAGTACGACGTTTACACGGACCATCGAGCTCAGCGTCTGACGTAGGCGCGAGCGCATCCGTCTCAGCGGGCGAGCCGGATGCCGCGGTCCCGGCCGGGTTCGATGACGATGCGCCCTTTCTTCTCGATCTGCCGCAGCTGGTAGTGGACGCCGCTCTTGCTGCGCATGCCCACGTAGAGGCTGATCTCGCGGACGGAGGGCGCCTCGCCGAACGCGGCGATCGTCTCGCGGATGCAGGCGAGGATGCGCTCTTGTCGTTCGGTGAGGTCTTCGCCGGGGTCGTCAGCCATGCTCCCGATTAGAGCGCTTGTTTGAATTTCGATGCAAGGCGGATGAAGGGGTAGTAGGGCGCATGGAAGCCCCGCACGGTCTGGTGGCCGTGCGGGGCGTCAGGATCATGCGCTGGCGTAGCAGTGCCTCACAGTAGATGCTTGACGGCTTCCCAGACTTCGCGGGCGCCCTCAACGAAGGCGTCGTTGTGCTCCTCCTGGTACTCCTCGTCGTAGTTGTTCTCCACCTCTTGGTAGAACTCCGCAATGCCGGCGCCGGAGCCGATCCCGCGTTCGTAGTCCTCTCCATCGCCTTCGGCGACCTGCCGCAGTTCGTCCGCCGTGGCGTACTGCTTGGCCCAGAGGATTCCCAGTTCGCGCCCCTCGTCGATGTGGCGCTGCCGCTCCTCGTTCTGCGTGGCGCGCAGCCGCTCGACGACGGCCTGCATGTCGGTCATGATCTGCTCCTTCTTCTCGGCGAGGTCTACGGCCTTCCGCAGCGCGTCCTGGCAGATCGAGGAGATCGGCAGATCGCGGGCGCGTACCTGTTCGGCGAGCTCGTCAGGCACTGAGATGTTCATCCGCATGGCGAAGCCCCTGCGTTCGAGTGTGTAACGCTTACACAACTCAGCATTACACAACGAGTGTGTAAGCGGCGAGAGGCTCCAGGAATCAGGGACTTGGGGGCCGCTGAGCGCAACCCCCCAATCGCATAGGGGATGCGGTTAGGCGGCTTTGACCAGTGGCCTTTCATGAGATGTGGCACGCATATGGCACAGCCGGGGGAGGGTGACGACGGCCGTCCGGTCACGTGTAGTCGTGAAACGGGGGGCGCAGGTGGCTTGCGCTCGTGTTGTCCGGTGTGCTGAGGATCTCGCGGGCGCACCAGATCAGGTCCGATACGCCAAACCCGGCCTGACTGAAACCCTCCTCGAACTGGTCTGACGGGGATAGCCGCCCATCGTCAAGTACCAAGACAGCTGGATGTAGCCCCTCAACAGCGCGTAGCAGGTTACGAAGTACTGGTCCGGTGAACCTGTCGATCCCATCGGGCCCCCACAGTGCGGGCCGGCCGTGCGCTGCGGGCCCGGGACGGCGACGTGGTCCGGCTGACCGAGGACGGCGATCCGCGCGCCCTCGGGCATCTGCCAGTCGTCGGCGTGACTGGCAGGGACAAGCCAGTACAGGATGCCGCCGCCCGGGTCCTTGATGACCGCCCCGGAGTTCGCTCCGAGGCGGCCGAGGGCTTCCAGCGCTATGGCGCGCGGAACCCTCACGGCGTCCCACCACTCGCCGGCGGGGCGCATCGACACTGTCCGGCCGACGGGCAACCAGTCCAGCGACCGGCCGGCGGTTCCCACTTCCAGCGGGGGTGTTTTCACCATGCAGCCACCATCGGGTGACGGGCGGTGCCGACTCGATACCCGACCGGTAATCTCACGGTGGGATGCTTTCCCATCCCGTTCGTGGATACGGGGGCCGCACCATGGGGACCGCGCTGCAGCCGATTGAACTGCCAGAGTGGGCATGGGAGCGCGCCGAGGTCAGACAGGCCTTACGCGCGCGGGACATAGGAGCCGTGTTCCGTTACGTGCAGCAGTACGCCGGCGCCAGCCAGGCCCGTATCGCCATGGCGGCCGGAATGACGCAGGCCCGCGTCAACGAGATCATCAACGGGCGCCGCGAAGTCTCCCGCCTCGACGTGTACGAGCGGATCGCAGACGGTCTGCTCATGCCCGACGACGCCCGTCACCTGCTCGGCCTCGCCGCCAGCCGCGAGAAGCGATCCGGCGGCGCAGCCTTCGACCTCGCCGCGTTCCCCGAAGTCGTCCGCGTATACGCCGCGCAGAACTCCGCGGCCGAGGAGATCCAGCAGCAGGCCCGCGAAGCACAGGAGTTGGACGTCCTGGCCGTGCGCGGCCTCGGTCTGATCGGGCTGAACGACAGCCTGCTACGCGCCTGCCTGCCGCGCGAACAGGGCGGCAAGGGCCTCCGGGTGCGGATCGCGCTCCTCGACCCCGACAGCGATGCTTTGGCGCAGCGGGCGGCCGAGATCGGGGAGTCTCCCGAGGCGCTCGCCGCCGGCGTCCGGCTCGCCGAGGCGCGGCTGCAGGAACTCGCGGACGCGTGCGACATCAGCGTATGGCGGTACCGGATGCTGCCCACTTGGCGGCTCATCCGCACGGACTCCACCATGTTCGTCGGCGCCTTCGACGCCGGGTGGGAAGGCCACGAGTCGGCGACGTACAAGGTGATGGAGACGCCGCACGGGCCCCTGTTCCGGGGGTTCCGCAGGATGTTCGAGGCGGTCATCGACGGCGCGCAGCGCACGGTCTGAAGGAAGGGGAACCGCTGGTGATCGAAGCGGAGTTGAAGGCCCGCGTCCACTCGCCCGAGGCGGTCATGCGGCAGCTCGACCAGCTGGCTACGGCCCGCGTCGAGGTCTACCAGGACAGCTACTACGACCGGCCGGACGGCTCGTTGGAGAAAGCGGGCGAGGAGCTGCGCGTGCGTACCGTCCATGGCGCGGATGGAATCCGCACGGTCCTCACCCACAAGGGCGCCATGGTCGACGTCGACTCTGGGTCGAAGCCCGAGCACGAGACCCGCGTCGAGGACTCCGAGGCGACCCACGCCATCTTGCGCGGGCTCGGCTACGTGCCCGTCATCGCGTTCGAGAAGCGCTGCCGCAACTACGACTTCGAGGCCCGCGGCCGGCAGATGCTCGCCACCCTCGTGCGGCTCACCGAGATCGATGGCACGTTCCTCGAGGTCGAGACCCTCGTAGACGAAGACGAGGTGAGCGCGGCACTCGACGACATCCGCGCCGTCCTCGCCGACCTCGGTATCGGGCCCGAGGACCTGACGCGGGAGCTGTACACGGACGCCGTCGCCGCGCAGCGCCGCTGACCAAGGATGGGAGCCAGCTCCCACCCCAGAAATGAAGAAAGGCCCCCTGCGCGGTCGTGAGGACCGTTCAGGGGGCCTTGGCTACAGGCGATCTAGGTAGGCCTGTACAGGTGGATACAGGCCCCGCGGCACGTAATGAGAGATCTCATCGGGCGCCACCCACGCGACTGCGGCGACCTCACGGGGCGATGCGGCATGTGCAGCGCCCTCGAGGACCCTGCATGCCACGTAGGCGATGCGGTGGCCGGTGTCGGGGTGCACGCGCTCCCCGAGCTCCTCGACGGCCTCGACGGTCAGCCCGGTCTCCTCGAGCGTCTCTCGGACGGCCGCCTGCCCTGCTGTCTCGTTGGGTTCGATACGGCCGCCTGGAAGCGCCCACAGCAGGGTGTCCTCGGCTACGGCGCGGCGAATCATCAGCAGCTTGCCGCCGTCGACGACAACCGCCATCGCCAAAGCTGAACCCTCGCTCACCCGGGCAGCCTCGCCCAGTCGAAGAACGCCCGCCAGGCGTCCCCGCTGAACGGAACGGTGGCGCGTTCCCGGCACTTGGTGTCCCGCACCAGGACGCCCGAGGCGGGCCGCGCCCATTCCACGCAGCTGCCGCTGTCGGTGTACGTGGACGTCTTCCAGATCAGCGGGCCGTCAGCCTGCGGCACAGGGTCTCCTTTACGCCGTGGATCAGTTCCATCGACTCCCGCGGCGGCAGCGCCAGGCCGAGGAGCCGATCCCAGGCGCCACCATAGGCGGCGACGTCCTCGGGTCGGGTACTGATCGACGATTCAGTAAGAGCCTCCACGAACACCGCCCGCTTCCCGGCCGCCCTGTAGATCGTGAAGGGGCCGGAGAGCCCGGGGTGGGCTTCGATGCCCTGCGGCAGTACGCGGACCGTCACGGACGGCTGCAGCGCCTCGGCGGCGAGGAGATGCTCCAGCTGGTCGACGAGTGCCGCGTAGCCGCCTACGGGCCGGTGCAGGGCCGATTCGTCGACGATGGCGACGACGCTTCGGGTGCCCGAATGGCCGAGCTGGTCGAGTCGGTGTCGGCGCGCCTCGGCGCGTTCCCCGACCACCTCGAGCGGCAGAGCCGGGCTGGTGGCGCGGATCGCACCTACGGCGTAGGCGTAGGACTGCAGCAGTCCCGGGATGAACAGCGGCTGCCAGATCTGCACGGTTTCGGCCACGGCCTCGACAGCGTGCAGGCGGGCGATGTGGTCGCCGAGCGTCTCCACGGGCGATTCGAAGATGGCGGTCACGATGTCCTCTCAAAGTGGGGGGAGGGAGGCGTGGAAGGGGACCGGAAGGCGGCTGTTTCCCGTTTCCCAGCCGCTCCCGAAGTCGCCTCCCTTGCCTCCCTGATTGGGCATTTACGCAGGTCACGTACAGGGAGGCAGGGGGAGGAGGCGGGTAGGGAGAACTCCCTCCGGTCAGAACGCGTCGTCGGGGTCGTCCTCGGCGTCCGCTTCGCGGTCGGCGATGGCGTCGACGATGCGCTGCCGGCTGACGTGCATGACGCCGCCGCCTGTCTTGTATTCGCCGTGCCCGCACTCGTCGAGGACACGCCGCAGGTCCCGGAACGACCAGGCGCCGTACTCGGTCGGGTTGAGGTCGATCAGGCCGTGGAGGACGTCCTGGGTACGCATCCGGGGCTGCTGGCCGAGGACGGTGAGGATGTCGGCGAGCGGGTCGGCCGGCTCGAACGCGGGCACGTCCACGGGCCCTGTGCCCTCGTACAGACCCATCGCCCGCTCGACGACCGGGGTCACCTCGTCGATGCCCTTCTCCGGGTCGCGCTCGACGTAGTGGGCACGGATGATCTCGAACGGCTTGGATGTGAACCCGTAGGTGACCGCGGTACCGATGTCCTGCCCGGGGACCAGCTCCGTTGCCCGGATGCCGGCCTTGTACTTACCCGACCCGAGCAACCCATCGTTGGCGACCTGGTCGGCGACGGCGAACGCCACGCGGTGCGACGTGTTGCGGGTGACGTCGCGCTGGATGCTGTCCGCGGTCGGGGACACGGTGACCCAGATGAGGGTGATGCCCGTCTTGCGGGCCTTCTTCATGACACGGATGGCCAGTTCAGCGGCCTCCTTGCCGTACTCCTTGCTCATGAACAGCTCGTGGCACTCGTCGAAGACGACGACCCGGGGCCGCATCCGCGGGTCCTTCATAGCGAGTTCACGCGTGAGTTTGGTCGACTCGCCGCCGAGCTCTTCCAGCAGCTTGCCGCGCTCGGTGACCTCGTTCGTCAGGCTGCGCAGCCGGTCGAGGGCCGCCTTCAGCTGCTCGGGATCGTCGCCCTTGACCAGGGCCTTCAACCGTGGCTTGAGCGGGTCGTAGTCGACGTTCGCCGCCATGACGTACCTCGGCCTCGACGAGCGGGTCGAGGATGGCGCCGAGCAGCAGCGCGACGACGATGGACGTCTTGCCCGAGCCCATGATGCCGCCGACGATCCAGTTCTTGCCCATCAACTGGCCAATGATCGGCTCACCGCGCTGCGACACGGCGACTGGGACGCCCTTGAAGTAGTCGGTCGTGCCCTCGTGCAGCAGCGGCCAAGCCGGCACCGGGCCGGACAGAGAGCCCTGGTCAGCCACCCACAAGTCGAGAATGCCAGGCATCTTGGGTGGCTCGGTCGGCCACACCTCGACGGGCTCGCGCATCAGGTTGTGGGCCAGGACGTTCTTCTTGCCGTTGACCATCTCGACCGTGACGCCCATCGGCAGCTGCAGCTGCGAGTGGTAGCCGTTGCCGAGCCGCACCGTGGGCTGCACCCAACGCGGCTGCCATCCCTCCTTGATGGCCTTGTTCAGCGGAGGCATGCCCAGGGCGCCCGGGGCGCGCATGATGGCGTTCTCGTCGGGGACGACGCCCTGCTCAAGCTCCCGCCGACCTCCATATCGAAACACTGGTGGAAGGCGAGGCAGGAGGCCCACGAGGCACACTGGAACGGCTGCGCCCGGAGCCCGCGGACATGCTGCCGAAGAACGGCACGCAGATCACCGGTTTTCGTCTGTCTCTCTTCAAGGGCATGGGCAGCAGCCGTGGCAACGCCGAGTCCGGCTTCATCCGCAGTGTCGACGACGCCGTGCACCGGTTCTACGCCACGGTGGTGGCCCACCTGGACCGCCCGGCACCTCGACGGACGCAGTCCGCAGAACGATCTGCCACGGGTTGAGACAGGTTCGGGGCAGAAGACGGTCGTCCTGATCAAGGGGAGCAACAAGACAACATAGAACCCCCGGGTCTCTGACCTGGGGGCTTCTTTTGGAGCGGGTGACGAGAATCGAACTCGCGCTCTCAGCTTGGGAAGCGACGGCGCTTGGATGGCGGTACTGCTTCTGACCTGCAGTTATGTTGCCGCAAAGCGGCTTCGGAGGGCTGGCTTCGTGCCGCTGTTTACCGTTGTTGCCCGGTCTTATGGGCACGCTTTGGGCACGGACCCACAAGGGGACGGTGTGCGGGGGCTCGACTGCTCCGTTGCGGTACTGCACCTGCGGGTGCGGGATGTGCCTGACGTGATGGCATTGCAGATGCACACTCCTGTGACAGCGTATGCGGTCCGAGGGTGGCGGTGGCCCAGCGGGCGGCCACGTTCGGCCGAGCAGAGTAGCCGGGTGCGCTCGTCGGTGCTACCTGATGTTGTTTTCCCTGGTCAGCAACATGCGGGCCGTGTACTCAATCCCGCGCATGACGCTCCGTGCCGGACAGTCCGCTCACGCATCGCGCGCGCACGAAGCCAGCGTCCTGGAGGGCAAAGGAGCAGCTGGCGGCCAGGCGGTCCCACTCGGGCGGGTTGCGACGCGGACGCCTCGGCAGCAAGGGGCAACCCTCAACACGCTTTCCAGATGTTCGTCTGGGGGTTCGGGAGTGATCAGGAGTGCTCAGCTGCTGGCGGCCACTCATCGAGTCTCACTCACGACCCGATAAGCCCCATTAGGCTGCTGGGAGGCGGCGGCGTGGCGGCGCGCGAGCAGGTCGCGGTGCCACCGCAGCACCGTGTCCGGACGCATCAGCAGCCGCAGCCTGGGCAGCACGTCCTTCGGGAGCTGGTGCAGCGGCGCCGCCATGAATGCCCGATCACCCGGGTGGAACCGCACCCTCTTCTTGCCGAGTCGGCGGTCCAGGACGGTGATCTGATGGCGCAGGACGAGGATCTCGACGTCCTTGTCCCTGTCGCTCATCGCCGGCAGACGCAGCATGGCGAACGCGTTCGTGACGCCGAAATAGGCCAGTCGCAGCAGCACGGCCGATCACCATGCGCAGCGATCGCCAACTGCGGGAGAGCAAAGGCGCAAGCGGCCGCGGTCGCCGAACCGCACACCGGCTCCCCCCAGGGCGGATAAGTTTTCGGCAAGGGCACCGCCCCGCCTGGGCAACCGCCCATGGTCAGGACACGACGGAGCGCTGGGGCACGGTGCCCGCGTCGGTCGGCGTGGAGCGGGTGGTGTACTGCGGTACGGGGGCGTCGTCGCGGCCGGTGTCGCGCACGAGTCCGTACCGTTCGCGGTCGGCGGAGTCCGGGGCCGGGGGACTGGCGATGTCGTCGGCTGTCTGCTGCCAGGAGGAGGGCAGGACGTCGAGGTTGTAGTCGGCCTGGGTTTCGTTGAGGTGGAGTGTGACGCTGCCGTCGAGGTAGTAGTACTCGTTCTGCCACATCTGCTGGGCTCCCGGCGGCAGGATGATCAGTCCTTGCTGCCGGTTGCCCATCCAGGTGCCGCCGGCGGTCGCGCCCGGCTGACGGTCGTCCATGCGGTGGCCGCCGCCCGAGGCCACGTGGAACAGCCTTCCTTGCAGTCCGGTCCACGAGGGCATGGTCAGCAGCCCGGGGCGCAGCCCGTACATCACGTCCCAGTGGACGGTGAAGTAGCCCTTCCCGCGCAGTACCACCGTGTCCCCGCGGTGGACGAGCTGGTAGCCGTCCAGGTGTCTCTTGAGCCCCGTCATCGTCACCGTGGTCTGCGGGCGGTGGGGCAATGCGGCGGGCGGCCGGTCCGGCGGTGGCGCGCTGTCCACGGTGTCGACCACGGACCCGTACCGCGGCCGGGGCGAGGGATGCGAGACGGCCGAGCCCAGTACCGGTGCCGGCCGTGACGGTGATGCGGATGCGGTGAGCGAGGGCGCGGGTGCCGGGCCGGAAGCCGTCGGGGCGGTGGCCGGAAGCGACGACGGGCTGGACCATGGGGCCGCGTACACGAGGACGCCACCGCCCACGGCGAGCAGCGCACTCGCCGCCACCACGGCCTTCGCGGTGAGGCTCGTCCCTGCGGTCCCTGCCGTCCCCGCCGTCGCGGAACCCCCGCTGCCTGAAGTGGCCGTGGTGCCGGCATGGCCGGCCGCCGCGGCGTGCGTTCCCGCGGACAGCCACGGGCGCCAGGCCAGCAGTGCCGCCGGCACGGGCAGGAGGGCCAGGGGCGCCAGCAGTCCTTCCGGGGCCAGCATGCCTTCCTCGTGGCGCACGCACCGCGGGCACTGCCGCACATGGCGGCCGAGGCGTTTGCGCCACAGGCCGCTGGGGGCCCCGTTCCAGTCCAGGGTCAGCCGGGTCAGTTCCCCGCATGCGGGCCTGGCCGCGAGGGCTCGGACGATGACGCGGGAGGTGTGCAGGCGCTCCTTCATGCGTTGCACCCGTACAGCCGCTTGATGGCCGGTCATGTCCAGAACGGAGGCGAGCTCGGCCCGGGCGAGCCGGCCGGCCGTCTCCAGCCACCACAGTGACAGCAGCTCCCGGTCGTCCTCGTCGAGCCAACGGGTCGCGCGCACGGACTCCTCGCGTTGCCCGGACAGCCGCAGGTTGAGGATGACCCCCTCGGCGAAGTCGGCGGCCGGGTCGGGCCGGTGCTCAGCCGCGTCGAACGCCGCTCCCGTTGTCTCCCTCCTGCCGCGCCTGCGGATGTGGTCGCGGACCTCGTTCACGGTGATGGTGATCACCCAGGACCGGAACGCCTCCGGGCGCTCCAGTCCCCCGATGCCGCGCAGGATGCGCATCATCGTCTCCTGGACGATGTCGTCGACGTCGTCGCGGTACGGGTGCGCACGCGCCGCGACGCTGTAGACCAGCGGAAGCGTCCGGGAGCTGAGCTCTTCCAGGGCGCCGCGATCGCCGGCCCGAGCCGCGGCTATCACGTCGGCCGCGGGCGCGGCATGCCTTGGCATCGGGTCTCCCTTCGACCTGACGCGGGTACGAAGCCCCGCTCGCGCCGACCGAGCCGGGTTGCGGGGGTCCTCGGGCAATCGCCGTCGGTATCACACACACCGTGGCAGCGATCTCATCGTAAGGGGTGAGCGCTGACAGCCATGGGCGGGCCGGTGGACTCCGTGGCGGCCGGGGATCAGCGGGAGTGACGCGGGGACGTACGCAGACGCGAGCGGCCGCGCACGAAGACGAAGACCGCGGCGACGCCGGCGAGAACGACGCCCGCCAGTCCTGTGACGGCCCACAGAGCACCGAAGTTGCTGCCGGTGTCCGCCATGGTGCCGGTGGAGGCGCCCAGGGTGGTGGCCGCTCGGCCGGTCCGGGGCGGGGAGGGCGCCGGTCCTGTCGCGGCGGAGGACGGGTGTGCGGCTGTGGTGGGAGTGAGGGCGGTGAGCACGGTGTGGGCTCCGGCCCGGCTGACGGAGAAGCGTGCCCCGCCGATGGCGAGACCGGTGCCGGAGACTGTTGCGGTCGTCGAACCGACGGTCAGCTCAGGGGAGTTCCGGGAAAGAAGGATCTTCGCGCCTGTGACGACCCGCAGCCTGCGCAGGGTCGTGTCGCGTGCCTTGCTGAGATCCAGGACGGCCGAGGAACCGGTCAGAGCGACCGCGCTGGATGTCCGCAGAGAGGTCCCGGAGACGATCAGGCTGCCTTTGGCCACGGTGGTGGCGCCGGTGTAGGCGGCGCTGGTGACGGTGGTGGCCGCGGCTCCGCTCTGCGTCACCGATCCGGTACCGGTCACCGCCGGGAGGGAGGTGGGTGTCCCGGTGTTGCGGAGCACGAGTGAACCGTTGTCGATCACTTTGTCGAGGGCTCCGCCGGTGTGGAGGCTTCCGTCGCCGCCCGCGGTCCCGGAGCCGAGACGGAGGGTCGCATTCCTGTCGATGGTGGTGGATCCGTCGTAGTACTGCGCTGCTGCGAAGGTCACGTCGTTGCCGCTGGTGCCGGCGATGACGACGTCCCCGGCGCCGGGAGCGCCGAGGGTGTCGTGATACATGCCGCCGCCGATGGGCGCGCCCAGGGTCACCGGTCCGTTGTAGTCGAAGGTGAGCCGGGAGCGCTGCCGTCTGGCGTGCAGGTTGATGTAGACCGTCTGCGCCGTGCCGGGCATGAAGATCCGGTGCGTGGTCCCGTCGCCCCACTGGACGTCGGCGCCCTCGATGTTGGTGCCGCGCTTGTTCAGTTTGTGGGCCACGGGCCGCCAGTTCAGTCCGAGGTCGCTCAGCGACGGCGCCGCCCCGTCGCCGCTGTCACTCCAGCTGTAGACGCCGGTGAGGATCACCTTGCTGCCCGGGCGGGAGTGCACGTTGACGTCGTTGCCGTACTCGTGGCTGTAGAAGTTCTGCCGCTGTACGACAGTGTGGTTGAGCGGGGTGTCGATGATCCATGAACCGCGGTTGACGACGGAGCGGGCGTTGGGCAGTTCGGCGGCACAGGTGGTGCTCGCGAAGTTGACGCCCGTGCCGTTGTCGAAGATGCCGGAGAACGGGTTGGTGCCGCAGATCTGGAGCGTTCCCCACATGTTCCGGGGCTGGGTGACCAGGCCGGAGCCGCTGATGATGCCCAGGTTGAACAGCCGGGTCAGCGACAGACGCAGTGTGCCGTCCACCCGGATGTTGTCCTGGTTCTGCTGGTAACCGGGCGTGTTGTACGGGAAGGACCCGATCAGGCCGGTCGTACCGCCGGTGCCGTACTGGAGGGTTGCCCCTGCGTCCACGGTGACAGCGGGCTCGTCGGGACTGCCGACCACGACGTACGGGTGGTTGCCGCCCGGGACCTGCACCCTCTGGCGCTGCCGGGAGTGCGGCAGGGTGAAGGTGCTGTCCTTGGCGAGGACCAGCGTGCCGGTGCCGGACACGCGAAGGGCTCCTTCACCGCTGATCACGCCGGTGTACGTATGGGTTCCCTGCGGGACGCGCACGACCGCGTCGCCGGTCAGGACGACATCACGGTTCGCCAGGACGGCCGAGGTGATGTCGCCGTCTGCGGCGACCGCGCTGCCCACCGCAACCACCGGTGTGACGGCTCCCGCGACGAGAGCCGACGCCAGGACAAGGTGCCAAGATCGCTTCATCGAGTCAGGGTGCTTCCTGAAGTGCTGGTGATCCTTACGGACGTGAAGACCGGTGGCCGGCCACCGGGATCTCAAAAACCCGGAGAAGTTCTCCATTCCACCTACGTCGCCCGTCGGGGCGGACGAGGCGCCAGGGGCATTGCGGACTTGCCCACCTGGCACACGGAAGGCATCGGGTCCTGGGGAACGGTTCAGGACAAGCGCGAGCGGGTCGCGTGCAACGCCGCGGTTACCCCTGGTCATTCAGCAGAATGGGGTGAGTTGACGCCCTGACAACAGAAGGTCGGGCATGCGGGGGCGGTGGAGCCTGTTGGAGGCCGAGCAGCTTCGGCTCCACCGTCAGGGCCGTGTTCGGCCCTGCGGCCTCGTATTCGACGATGCCCCGCCTGCTGGCCGAACTGGACGGCAAGACCCTGATGCGGATCGTGAAGGTACGGCGGCGGGTGCTCTGGCATGTGTGGATGCTGCTCGCGCAGGCTCCCCGAGCAGGCGTGGGAGACCTCGCTGACACAGGACGGCGACGTCCAAGCGGGCTACCAGGCCGGGAGTTGACCTACCTGAACGCCCGCGACGGCTGGCCCAAGGGCATGCGGCTGATCGTCCGCCGCGGCAAGACGATCTGGGCCGAGCAACCTCTGCCGGATGGACCGTCCCGGCGAGCAGGACAGCCGACAGGGAACCGGGGGCCAGGGCCGGATACACGCGGTTTCGCGGACCAGACCCTGGAGGAGCCCCTGGCGATGTGACACATGGTCGGGATGTAACAGATCCCGGGAATGTGCTACATCTTGCTACGACGCCCCGTGGCGCCCCCGGTCGCGGCGGCGCAGGAAGAGCAGGCCGCCGGCGACGGCGGTGACGCCCACAGCGGCCGTCCACCCGACGATCTCCCCGGAGCCGGTCGCGGCGAGGCCGCCCCCCGCGGTGGGGGAGGCCGATGCGGTGGCCGCCGTCTGAGGCCGCGAGTCGGAGGCGGCGCCCGAGGCCGAAGCGGCGGGCTTCGGGGTGGCCTTGGTGTCCGTCGCCTTGTCCCGCGTGAACGCCAGCGTCCCGAAGCCGAGCTGGTCGAACCCGCCGCTGTTGGGCCCGTAGTCCCCGCCGCCACCCTCGGGGGCGGCCTTGGCGGCGATCTGCGTGAGGTATGTGGCGGACAGCCCGCGCCGCTTGGTGTAGTGGTTGGCGACCATGGCCCAGACCGGCCGCATCTGCGTCGGGCTGGCGGGAGCGACCGCAGTGGGGTGCTGGATCCCCGGCCGCTCGTCCACCCGGGCGTAGGGCGTGTACGGCACATTTCCGCCCAGGCTCCACTTGGCCACGTACTGAGCGCCCTTGAGGAAGCGGTTGTCGTCGTAGCCGTACAGGTCGATGCCCTGGTTCCAGGCCATCTCGCAGATGGTGCCCATCAGGCCGACGCCCATCAGCGAGTGCCCCTGGTCGCGCCCGGCCTCCATCCACTGGGCGAGCCCGTCGTCGTGCACGACCGGGATGGCGTGCTTGATCGCGCCCATGCCGTCGCCGTGCTTGAAGTACTCGACGGCCCGCTCGACCTTGGCCTGGTCGTCGCAGAAGATGCCGGTGGCCAGCGTGCAGGCGATGTTGCACAGGTCCCAGTTGGGCCAGTAGTGCGGTGCGGGGGTGCCGTTGTGGCGGACGAGGAAGTCCTCACTCACCGAGTAGAAGACGTCGAGCAGCATCTTCTGGAATCTCTCGAGTTGGAAGTCCTTGTGGTCGCGGACGAGTTCGGCTGCGTTGGCGGCCTGGTACCCGTATATCCCGGCGGCCAGGAACCGGTCGGCGCTGCCACCGACTTTCGTCAGCTTCGCCGACCAGGCGTTGAGGATCGCGACGGCGGTGTCGGCGTGGGCGCTGTCGCCACTGACGTGGTAGCGCAGGGCGTTCTGGTACGCGGCGTGGATGTCGTTGTAGAGGATCCCGTAGTTCTGCGGCCACGTGCTGCGGGGGCGCAGTTCCACGCCCCGGTACACGATGGCCTGCGGATTGGGCGTCCAGCCGCTCTGCGAATGCCGGTTGGCGGTCAGCTTCGCGTACCCGGCGGTATAGGGGGAGGCGCCGGCCTTCACCTTGGCGGCCATACGGGCGAGGTCGGCGCCGGTGTGGAGGAGGCCGGGGTGCGCGAAGGCCCCGCCCGCCGCGACCGAGGGGGTGGCGGCGGTGGCGATTGAGGCGGCTCCGGCTGCGACGCCCGTGGCCTTGAGTATGGCGCGGCGGCTGATCTGTCGTGTCACATGCATGCCTATGAGACGGGTGAGGGCGGACGCCGATCACGAAAACTGGACGGGCCGTGGTGCAGAGGGCCGCCGGGCCATGGGGCCCGGCACCCCGCCTCGGCCGCGGAGCGCGACCAGGGCAGGTCTGCGCGCGAATGCCGCCAGTCTCAATGGGCGCTCATGGGCTCCCCGAGCGGCGAACGGCGCCGACCCCGCGTCGTGTATCGCGGGCTCCCTGCCGAGTGGCGACTCGAACCGGCCCGTACACCACTTCAAAGGACACAACCCAGCGCGTGGACATGGCCGGTGAACGTGGACAGAGTTCACCGTTCTGAGTCCAGCGGGCAGAATCCGCAGCGAGGCCGTAAGCGGCCACCGGCCCCGAGACACGATCTCATCGGAGGCGGGCACCAGCTGGACGATCTCCTTGGTTCAGCCAGTAGTTGTGGGCCGCCGGGGCCCCGTCACGGTGGCTGTCTGCCCTTTCGTGCCGTGCACCGGTCGCCGAGAAAACAGCGTCGGGGCGGCAACCTTCTCGTCCTCTGCGGCAACTGGGAGCCGGAAGGCCGAGTCGAACTACTGGATGGACGGGCATGAGGGCAACGATGCACGCCGCGCCGCAACCGTGGCGCAGGCGCGGACTGGTCACGGGCATTCCCTTGGCGCTGCTGGTCGTCGGTGTGCTGGCGTACCGTCTCCCCGGGAGCGGAACCGGCGTAAGGATCACCGACATCTACGGGGAGCGGCTGGCCGTCGACGGCATCGCCGTGCAGCTGGACGTCGCGCAGCCGACGGGCGTCCAGTTCGCCGGGCAATGACCAGCCCGCCGGTCAGCCTTCACCGGCCCGCAACCGAGCACGACCGCTGTTCGAATCCCGGGCTGGGCACTGTTAGGCTGCGCTCCCCGTTGTTAAACGCGCAACTAACGCGCACATCATTGCCAGGAGAGGGCGACCGGGGGATGCTCCTCGATGACGCGTCCGCGGAGTTCCACGAATTCTTCGAACGCCACTATGCCGAACTCGCCCGTCTGGCATACCTCCTGACCGGCGAGACCGACGCGGCGGACGACCTCGCGGCGGATGCCCTGGTCGCCCTGTGGCAGCGCTGGGACCGGTTGCGGCAGGCCGACCACCCGCTCGCCTACGCCCGCGGTGTGGTGGCCAACCTGGCGCGCGGACGGATCCGCAGCGCGGTGCGCGAGCGACTGCGGATCACGCTGTTCTGGTCCCGCAGCCCCGAGAAGGTGGACGGGCCGGACATGGCGGCCGTACTGGACGTCCGCGCGGCGCTCGCCCGGCTGCCGTTCCGCAAGCGTGCCTGCGTGGTGCTGCGGCACGCCTTCGACCTGTCGGAGAAGGACACGGCGGTGGCGCTGGGCATCTCGGTCGGCACGGTGAAGAGCCAGACCTCGAAGGGAATGGCCGAGCTGGAAAGGATACTGGGCGCACGAGCGGCCGGGGACCTGGTGGCAGGGAGGAGGAACCGGTGAACGAGGAGATCGCCCGTCGGCTGCGCGAGGCCGCCGAGGCCCACCGGCCCGACCGTGCGAGGATGCTGGCCCGGGTGCAACGCGGCATGGCCGGCCCCGCCGTCCGTCACCGCGCGCGGCCGTTCGCGAGGTCCGGGACCAGGGTCGCGCTCGCCGGGCTCGCCGCCACCGGCATCCTGGCGACCGGCGGCCTCGCCGTCGCCGCCATCGTCGCGCACTCGTCGCCGTCGGCCACCGTGACCACGCCTGCCACCCCGTCCCCGACCGCCGGCTCCCCGCACCCGACATCGGCCCGTCCCACCCCCGTCGCGCCGGCCCCGGTCACCACCCCGGGCAGCTCGCGCCCGACTCCGCCGGCCACCAGTCCATCGCCGACCGCCGGCGAGAGCCAGAACGGGCCGCTGTGGTCGGCCGGCTCGGTGGACCCGCACAGCACCGTCTACTGGACGCAGAGCAACCTCGTCCTCAAGACGACCCGGCCGCTCACCTCGCTCACGGTCGAGATGCGGATCGTGCAGACCGGCGGGGTGAAGATCACCGGCACCTGGCAGACCCTGCCGAGTGCTGACTTCACCGTCACCGCTCAGGAGGCCGACGGCACGCTGGTCTACCGCTGGGTCCTCAAGCCGGGCCTGACCGTGCCGGCCGGGAACTATGAGTTCGCCGCCCAGTTCAACAACGGCACCGGCGTGCGCAGTGCCGCGGGCGACGGCTACCGCGTCGACGCGCAGGGTTCGGGCGGCTCCGCGTCGGTCCGGGGCGGGTTCGTCCCGTCTCGGTGAACGCCGCTGTGCGGCGAGGGGACAAGTCCCCTTGCCGCACAGCTCGATGGTCGAGCCGCTGACGGGGGCCAGTCGGCAGGGCCGGCGTTGGTCCCATCGACGTAGGTGGTCCCCATGGTGGCCAGCAGGTCGCCGCGGAGCTGGGTGGGGACGGTGACGGCGGCCGTGAAAATTCTTCCCGCGATCGCGGCAACCTTTGTGCGCGTGGCGGCAACTGGCGGGTAACCGGGGCCGGATCAAGGCCCGCTGTGCCAGAAGGACATGCCGTTGTCAGATCAGAACCGCTCTCATCGCCGCCGTCCGGCTACCCGCCGCGTGCTCGCCGCCGCCGTGGTCCTCGCCGCCGCGGGGGCCGCCGTACCCCTGGTCGCTCTGGCCGCACACACGCCGAATGCCCGCACGCTGGCCGCTGCAGCGGCTGGCAGCGGCCGCTATTTCGGTACGGCCGTGGCTACCGGAAGGCTCGGCGACTCGACTTACTCGACGATTCTCGACCGGGAGTTCAACATGATCACCCCGGAGAACGAGATGAAGTGGGACACCACCGAACCCTCCCGCGGCACCTTCAACTTCGGCCCGGCCGATCAGATCGTCGGCCACGCCTCCGCGCACGGGCAGCGGATGCGTGGCCACACCCTGGTCTGGCACTCCCAGCTGCCCGGCTGGGTCAAGTCCATCACCGACGCCAACACCCTGCGCAGTGTGATGAAGAACCACATCACCACCGAGATGACCCACTACAAGGGAAAGATCTACGCCTGGGACGTGGTCAACGAAGCCTTCGCCGACGGCGGCAGTGGCCAGCATCGCAGCTCGGTCTTCCAGGACGTGCTGGGCAATGGCTTCATCGAGGAGGCGTTCCGCACCGCGCGGGCCGCCGATCCCTCGGCCAAGCTCTGCTACAACGACTACAACATCGAGAACTGGACCGACGCCAAGACGCAGGGCGTCTACGCGATGGTCAAGGACTTCAAGTCGCGCGGTGTACCGATCGACTGCGTCGGCTTCCAGAGCCACTTCGGCGCCGGCGGCCCACCGGCGAGCTTCCAGACCACCCTGTCCAAGTTCGCCGCGCTCGGCGTGGACGTCCAGATCACCGAACTCGACATCGCCCAGGCGTCGCCGACGGCGTACGCCAACGCCGTCCAGGCGTGCATGAACGTCGCCCGCTGCACGGGCATCACGGTGTGGGGGATCAGGGACAGCGACTCGTGGCGCACCGGTGAGAACCCGCTGCTGTTCGACGCGAGCGGCAACAAGAAGCCCGCCTACAGCGCGGTGCTCACCGCCCTGGGCGGGGGCACTGCGGGCGGCGGCACGCCAGGCGGGGGCATCACCTCCGGCACCGTCTACACGCTCTCCGACGTGGCCGCCGGGCGCGTTCTCGACGAGCCCGCGGGATACAACGGCAACGGCACCCCGCTCCAGGTGTGGGACGCCAGCGGTGCCTCCAACCAGCAGTGGCGGGCCACCAAGAACGGCGACGGCTCCTACACGCTGACCAACGTCGCCAGCGGCCGAGTCCTGGACGAGCCGGGCAACCAGACCGGCAACGGCACGAAGACGCAGGTCTGGGACTCCAACGGCGGCGCCAACCAGCACTGGAAGGCGGCCCGGAACAGCGACGGCTCCTACACCCTGACGAACGTCGCCAGCGGCCGAGCCCTGGAGACCCCCGGCGGCAAGACCGCCAACGGCACTCCCGTCCAGATCTGGGACTCCAACAGCGGCGGCGCCAACCAGCACTGGGACTTCAGGACGTCGACGTCGGCGCCGACAACGCCCACGCGGACGGGCGCCACGTGCGCTCTTCCGTCGACGTACCGGTGGAGCTCGACCGGTCCGCTGGCGCAGCCGGCGAACGGGTGGGACGCGGTGAAGGACTTCACCGACGTGGTGTACAACGGCAAGCACCTGGTGTACGCGTCGAGCGTGTCAGGATCGTCGTACGGCTCGATGATGTTCAAGCCCTTCACGAACTGGGCGGACATGGTGTCGGCCGGCCAGACCGGGATGAGCCAGTCCGCGGTGGCGCCCACGCTGTTCTACTTCGCGCCCAAGAAGATCTGGGTGCTGGCGTCCCAGTGGGGCGCGTCGCCCTTCGTCTACCGTACGTCGAGCGACCCCACCAACCCCAACGGCTGGTCCGCGCCGCAGCCGCTGTTCACCGGCAGCATCCCCCGCACCGAATCCGCCACCGGCCCGATCGACCAGACCCTGATCGCTGACGGCCAGAACATGTACCTGTTCTTCGCCGGCGACAACGGCAAGATCTACCGGGCGAGCATGCCGATCGGGAACTTCCCGGGCAACTTCGGCTCGTCCTACACGACGGTCATGAGCGACACGACGAAGAACCTGTTCGAGGCGCCGCAGGTCTACAAGGTCCAGGGCCAGAACCAGTACCTCATGATCGTCGAGGCTCGGGGTGCGAATGAGCAGCGCTACTTCCGCTCGTTCACCGCCACCAGCCTGAGTGGTTCCTGGACCCCGCAGGCCGCCAGCGAGAGCAACCCCTTCGCGGGCAAGGCCAACAGCGGTGCCACCTGGACCAACGACATCAGCCATGGTGACCTGGTCCGCAACAACCCCGACCAGACCATGACCATCGACCCCTGCCACCTGCAGTTCCTCTACCAGGGCAAGTCCCCCACCGCGAGCGGCCCCTACGACCGACTGCCGTGGCGGCCGGGTGTCCTCACCCTGCAGCGCTGACCCGCCTGATCCACGGTGATCGCGATGGGGTGCGGTGCACCGGCGCGTAGACGAGCGGTCTACGGCGTGGGCACCTCCACCCGCTGACCGATACTCACCGCCTCGAGGAACCCCAGCCGTGCGCCGGCTGGGGTTCCAATCTTTTGTGGACCAGGCGGAGGCCCGGAGGGGCTTGTCCGGCAGATGGGTGTGCTCCTGATCCTGCGCGGCGTGGGCGTGGGCGCCGATGTCCCGGGCCGCATTCACCTTCCGCCACAGCGACGCATTCATCGACCGGCACGGCCCGCACTCTCCCGGCCTCGCGGTCGAACTCGGCTTCCCCGCCGTCACCTGTCAACACGATCATTCCTTTCGCCAAGGCCGCCTCGATCGGCGCCCGCGCCGACGGCGGCACGGCCGGCGCCGACCGGAGAAGTCCTCAGCCCGACGAAGATGACGAAATGCGCCCCCATCGAAGAGATGGGGGCGCATTCGTCGGCTTCGCCTACTTGAGTGCTGTACCGCTCGAGTTGTGATAGGCGATCGTCTTGCGGATCAGGTTTCCGCCGTCGGACTCGGCCGTTGTCTGTTCCTGCTGTCCTGGACCGAAGAGCAGGCCGGCGACATGGGCGTTCGCGACCTGGTCCATGTGCGCGAAGAACCAGTCCACCTTGTCGTCCTTGTAATGGTTGAGGGTGTTGTTCTGCGCCATGTTGCCCACGGGGATCTGCCACAGGACCACCGGCTTGCCCACGGACTCGGCCATCGTCTTGTAGAACTGCAGCGCGGCGGCGGCCTTCTGGTCGTTCCAGAAGTGGTCACTGCCGCCGTGGGCGGGCTGTGCGTACCAGCCTGCGTCGCGGTCCGACACATCGGTGACCAGGAAGTCGGCGTTCTTCGCCCCGAGGTTCGCGTAGTCCTTGACGCAGGCCTGTGTGTTGGTCTGCCAGTCGAAGCAGGAAAGGTGCAGTCCCGCGGCGGTGTTCGGCGCGTACTTGTGCGCCATCGAGATCAGGCACTGGACCAGGCCGGTGGCGCTGTTCTCCTGCGATCCGCAGTCCGTCGGATTCGAGGCCGTGACCTGCGCGGGAACCTGGTGCGGATTGCCGAGCGACCGGACGTAGCCCCAGAAGTCGGGTTCGAGGTCGATCGCGTCGTGCGATGTGCCGATCTTCTGGAGGAAGAAGCGGTAGTCGTTCAGGTACCGGGTGAGCAGGTCGGTCCTGTTGATGGCCTGGACCTCGCCCGGGCCGTCGCCCTGGCCTGCCGCATCCCCGAGGTCGCGCAGCGAGTACCAGGTCCAGAGCATCTTCTGCGGGCGCGGGCTGCCCTTGTACGTCGCCTGGGCCGCCACGGTGTCCCGATAGGTCACGTACGTGCCGGGCGCCGTGGTGCTGCCGGTCCAGCAGCCCCACCAGCCCGACCACCCGTCGTGGCAGCGCGCTGCCGTGTAGTAGTCCGACGAGGGCGCGGGCTGGCTGTGCACATAGGCGTACCGCACGTCGAACGGCGCGGCGGCCGCCGAGGCGTCGGACACCGAGCCGCCGATGAGCACCGTGCTGCTGCCCATGAAACGCTTCGTCGAGCTGCCGCCACCAGCCGCGGGAGACGACGGCGACGACGGCGACGACGGGTGCGAGCTGCTCGGAGCCTGGCTGGTGGGAACGCTGCCGCCCGGCGCGGTGGGCGTACCGGCGCTGCCGACACTCCCGGCCGGGACGAGTTGCCACTGCTGATCGGCGCCGCCCCGGTCGCGGTTCTGGACGACACCGCTCCCGTTGGCTTTGGCGGCGTTGTGGACATCGACGGCCATGCCACTGAAGCGATTGATCAAACGCACGTAGCCGTCCGGCGACTTGGCCAGTCTGAACTGCTGGTTGGTGCCGTTCAGGTCTTTCCACTGCACTATGGCGGAGCCGGCGGTCTTCGACCAGCCGAGGTCGTCCAGCACCTTGCCGGAGTTCCGGTTCTGCAGCCGGTAGTACCCGTCACCCGCGTCGATGAACCGCCACTGCTGGTTGGCCCCGCCATGGCGCGCCCACTGCACCACCGCCGCGCCGTCGTTCGTGGCGAAAGCGCGGTCGTCCAGCACCTTGCCGCTGTTGCGGTTGACCAGCACGTACCACTTCTTCAGGTCCAGGGTTTGCTGCGCCGAAGCCTGGCTGACCACGACAGCCGAGCCGGCCACGACAACCATGGCGAGACCCGCCCAGAAACCCCGATGCGCGAGCAACCGACGGCCACGATGCTTCGGGCGACCACCGCGGGCGCCACCGTCGGCACGGCGGCCGCCGACGCGGGACGCCACCGATGACGTGGGTGGGCCGGGGACATGTCTGTGCTCTCGTTCCAGGGACATGCCTGTGCTCTCTTTCAGCCGTTGCATCTGACCGACCACATGGCCGGACAACACTGAGTGGTCCGAGAGGCCGAAAAGGTTGCCGCGAAGAGCCACAGATTTTTTTTCGCGTTGACCGCTTCCCGTCCGCCGCGGAGCACGGCACGGCTAACGCCTGATGGCTGCTCCCGGCCCTGCCGCTCACCGCGGATGAAGATCAATGCTGCGCAGGGGTGAGGGGCAGCTCGGCCCAGATCGTCTTGCCGGTGCGGGCGTGGCGGCTGCCCCGCCGCTGGGATTGCTGGGCGACGATGAGGAGGCCCCGACCGCCTTCGTCGAAGAGGCGGGCGCGTCGCAGATGCGGGGCTGTGCTGCCGGCGTCGCTGACCTCGCAGATCAACGCCGTGTCACGGATGAGCCGCAGGTGGATCGGTGGGGAGCCGTAGCGGATGGCATCGGTGACCAGTTCGCTCACCACGAGTTCCGCGGTGAAGGCGGCTTCCTGCTGGTGCCAGGCGGCCAGACGCTCACCGGCGGGTTCATGGGCCAGGGCCACGACGGAGGGTTCGGCGGGCAGTTCCATGAAGGTCCGGTTCCGCATCCCTGGCCACCTGATGCACCTTCTGCGCGGCGTTCGCCGGACTTGATCAGCGGTTGGAAGACGGGGCGTACCGGAGGGCCGGACGTTCCTGAACAGCCCGGACGGCGAGTACGACGTCCTGGTGAGACGTGGGCGGGCCGGCCCGGAGTATCTGCTCCGGGCCGGCCCGCCCATGCGACGTCAGCTTGCGGCGGGAACGGGGTCACGGGTTGGTGCGGACGTCTCCTTCGGATCGGGCTCGGCCGGCACCGCAGAAGGAGCGGGAGCAGGGACGTAGGGAATCTCGCCGCCCAGGACGGCCCTGGCGCGGTCCACGTCCAGCTCCCCTTCCCAGCGGGCGACGGCCAGGGTGGCGACGCCGTTGCCGACCAGGCTGGTCAGGGCGCGGGCTTCGGACATGAACCGGTCGACGCCGAAGATCAGCGCGAGGGCGGCGGGCGGGACGTGAGGGACGGCGCTGAGTGTGGCGGCCAGGGCGATGAAGCCGGAGCCGGTGACGCCTGCGGCGCCCTTGGAGGTGAGCAGCATGACGGCGAGCATGGCCAGCTGCTGGGTGAGGCTGAGGTGGATGCCGAGGGCCTGGGCGAGGAAGACCGAGCCCATGGTCAGGTAGATGGCGGTGCCGTCGAGGTTGAAGGAGTACCCGGCGGGCAGCGTGATGCCGACGACCGGTTTCGAGGCGCCGGCGTGCTGGAGCTTGGCCATCATGCGCGGCAGGACGGGCTCGGTGGAGGAGGTGCCCAGGACGATCAGCAGTTCTTCCTTGATGTAGCGCAGGAAGGGCAGCAGCCGCAGTCCGTTCAGGCGCATCACGGTCCCGAGGACGACCAGGACGAAGAAGAGGGCGGTCAGCCAGAACGAGCCGACCAGCAGCGCCAGGTGGCGCAGGGTGCCCAGGCCGTAGTGGCCGATGGTGAAGGCCATGGAGCCGAACGCGCCGATGGGGGCGAGACGCATGATCCAGCGGATGAGCGTGAACAGGACTGTGGAGAACTTCTCGACGCCCCGGGCGATGCTCAGGCCGGCCTCTCCGCTGGCGTGCAGGCCGAAGCCGAACAGCACCGAAACCAGCAGCACGGGCAGGATCTCGTTGCCGGTCAGGGCGCTGATCAGGGTGGCCGGGATGGTGGCGAGGAGGAACTCGGCGAAGCCCTCGTGGGCCGTGGTCGCCTCCGGCGGCAGGGCCTTGGTGGACAGGGTCGAGAGGTCGATGTGCAGACCGCTGCCTGGCTTGACGACGTTGACGACGACCAGGCCGATCACCATGGCCACGGTGGTCAGCACCTCGAAGTAGACCAGGGCCTTCAGGCTCACGCGGCCGACCGCGCGGGCGTTGCCCATGGAGGCGATGCCGTGGACGACCGTGCAGAAGATGATCGGTGCGATGAACATCTTCACCAGCGCGATGAAGCCGTCGCCCAGCGGCTTGAGGTCAGCGCCGGCGGACGGCCACAGCCCGCCCACGGCGGCGCCGAGGAGGACGGCGATCAGGCACTGGACGTACAGGTGGGACAGCATCCGGCGGATGCGGCCCGGTGGTGCGGTGACGGTACCCGGGGCAGCGTCGTTGCGGCTCATGCGGGGCGTCCTTCCAGGACGGGAACGAGGAGTTCGGCTCGGGCGATACGCCGGGCGGCGCGGTGCAGCAGCACCGTGGGGGACGCGCCGTGCGGTGCGGGGACGGCTCGGGTGGTGACAACGCCGGCGGGGGTGCCCAGGCGCAGCGTGCCGTCGGCGGTCTGCCGGGCGACGCGGTGGGCGAGGGTGCCAGGGGTGGCGGCGGCCGTGGCCAGGGCCACGGCGGAGGTCAGGCCGATCGCAGGGTGCGGGGCGTGCATGGAGACCATGCGCACGGCCAGGTCGTACTCGTCCTGGTTGACGAGCATGCCCTGTGTGGTGCGATAGGGGGCGGGACGGGCGACGATGCCCGCTTTCGGCACCGCGTGGCTGACCGGATCGCCCTCGCGGGCCAGGCCCATGGCCAGCGCTGCCTGGCGGCGCAGCAGCGTCAGCGCGGGCACCGCGGTGGCGAACGCGGTGAGGGATTCCGTGCCGTCGAGGCCGAACGCCTTGGCCTCGAACAGCGCGGCCGGAGCGCCGGCGTCCACCAGGGATGCCTCGACAAGGCCGTCCGGGCCGGTCAGCTCGTCCAGTGCCCGGCCGGTCGGCAGAGCGCGTCCGGTCGTCGAGCCCGCCGGGTCCTGAAATCCGAGCAGGACCGGCACGCCCGGCGCCGAGGTACCCGGCACCACGGCCGTGCCCTCCTCCGGGGCCACGCCCGCGGGGGTGGGGATCGTGCCGGTGAGGCGCGCCCCGGTGTTGACGTTGAGCATGCGGACGGTGGTGGTGTCCGACACGATCGGCACGAGATCGTGGTGGACGGCGTACAGGGCCACGGCGGTGGCGCAGTTGCCGCAGTTGCTGGCCCACTCCACGCGCTCATCGCCGATGCCGACCTGTGCGAAGGCGTACTCGACATCCACACCGGGTCGGGTCGACGCCTGTACGACGGCGGCCTTGGAGGTGGTGGAGGAAGCGCCGCCCACGCCGTCGATCTGGCGGGGGTCGGCGGCGTTGAAGGCGGCGAGCAGGAGGGCATCGACGTCCACGCCCGTGGCGGCCACGTCGCGGTGGTCGAAGATCCAGCACTTGCTGGTTCCTCCGCGGATCATCTCGCCCTGCAGACGCAGCACAACCGACTCCTCACAGCCAGGGAAGGGGAAGCCCACCGACGGTCTCGCCGTGCGTGGTGTCCTCCACGGTGAGTTACGGCAGCGTGAAGTACAATCTCGGAAAACTGGATAGCTATTAAGCTGAAGTGAACGCTGGAGGTGGCGGCATGCTCGACGTCCGGCGCATCCTGCTGTTCACGGAGGTCGCCCGGCGCGGCTCGGTGACCGCGACAGCCCGCGCCCTCAACTACACCCCGTCAGCGGTATCGCAGCAGATCAGCCGCCTGGAAACGGAGGCAGGCCAGCCCCTGCTGGAACGCCACGCCCGGGGCGTCACCCTCACCGACGCCGGACGGGCGCTGGCCGAACGAGGGCAACGGATCGAACGCGAACTGCAGGCCGCGGAAAACGAACTCGCCGACTACGCCGGCCTGCGCACGGGCACACTGCGCATCGGTACCTTCCCCACCGTCGGCGCCTCGCTCCTCCCGCAGGCCGTGATCGCCTTCCGGGACGCCCACCCCGACGTACGGCTGACCGTCCGCAGCGCCCGCATCGCCGGACTCTGGACCATGCTGGAGAACCGGGAGATCGAGATGTCGCTGATGTGGGACTACGACTGGAGCCGAATCGACCGGGAGGACATCGTCGTCACCCCACTCCTCGACGACCCGCCGGCCCTTCTCGTCAGCGACCACCATCCACTCGCCGGCCGTGACGCCGCCTCACTCGCCGACTTCGCAGAGGACCCCTGGATCACCCGCGCCGACCATCACCCGGTGGCCGAAGCCCTCGTCCGCGGCTGCCGCGCCGTCGGCTTCGAGCCCCACATCGCCTACGAGGCCCACGACTACCAGGAAGCCCAGGCCATGGTCGCCGCCGGCATCGGCGTCGCCCTCGCCCCCACCCTGGCCCTGGAGGGCATCCGACCCGGCGTCGACGTCCTGCCCCTCCAGCCGCCGGCCCCCATCCGCCGCATCCTCCTGGTCCGCATGGCCGACCACCCTCTCACCCCCGCCGCCCTGACCTTCGCCGGGCTCCTCCGCGACACCGCCGCAGCCCGAACGGACCGCTCCGGCACGGTGCTCCGGAGCGGTCCGGTTTCCGAGCTCGGGCTGTTCTAGTCGTCGTCTTCGGTGTCCTCGTCATCGCTGCTGTCGTCGTCGGAGAGCAGGGAGCCGAGCAGCATTCCGCCGGCCAGCCCGCCGGCCGCGCCCAGAGCCGCAGCCCGCGGGCCCGAACCGCCGGCGTGTTCGGCGGCCGTGTCCGGATGCGCCGGGGTGGACGGGGGTACGTCGGCACCCTGGGGGGCCGCCTTCGCGAACGTGGCGTCGTCTGCCCAGGGCCACTGGCCGGAGGGCTGATGGGCGCGCAGGGCGAAGCGGATCTCGTCTTCGTCCTGCCGGCTGAGTGAGGTGTGCAGAATCTCGCCGCCGTACCGGGCGATGCGCGGCAGGGCCTTGTCCGCGGTGGCTTCGCCGATCACCGCGATCACTGCGGCGTGCCCGGGTGCCAGGCGCTCGCCGAGGCTCTTGATGAACTGGGTCCGGTCGTCGTCCTCGACCGTCGCGCCGGCCACCCCGCCGGCGGCCGCGCCGATGGCCGCACCGAGCAGCGGCTGCAACAGCAGCAGTCCGATGATGCCTCCCCAGAGTGCCCCGCCGAGGGCGCCGGAGGCGGCGGGGTGGGGCCTGCCGTGGATGGTCACCTCGCCGTTGAGGTCACGGGTGAGCAGCACTGCGTCGGCTACCTGCACGGTGTGCTCGGTGTGCAGGGTGCGCAGTTCGGTGAGCGCTTGCTGGGCGACGTCCTGGCTGGGGTAGGCGACGGCGATCATGTCGGTCATGGTGTCTCTCCTGATGCGTTCCGTGGCAAGAGGCGTGCAGGGGCAGGCGGAGCGGAGTGGTGCGAGGGCGCAGGTGTGAGCGCCAGACGATGGCGGTGCAGTGCCGCTTGGCCTTCGGTTGCGCCTTGCGGTGACAGCATCATGAAGTTGGTCGATCGACTTAGTCAAACGAACAAGTCTGTGTTGTGGATCACCGTGGCTGACCTCTTGCCGCCTGGGGCGGCCTGTGGTCTAGTCGGTCGATCGACCAAGAAATCCAAGGGAGTTCACCGCATGGCTCACGTGCCAGCCGCAGTGCGCCGCACGCAGATCATCGAGGCCGCCGCTGCAGTCATCGCGCGCGACGGCGTTGCCGGCGCCACGACGCGACGCATCGCCGCAGAAGCCAAGCTGTCCCTGGCCACGCTGCACTACGTCTTCAAGACCAAGGACGACATCCTCGCGGCAGTCCTGGAGTCACTCATCGACCACGCGAGCCAGGACAACTCCACGATCGCAGCGCACCTGGTCACTCCACCCGGAGCCAGCCCGCCCGCCCTCTCGGAGGTGATCCACCATCTGGTGCGCACCGCCTGGGGCCTCGTGTGCGGCGATCTGGTCACCCAGCGCGTGGAGTACGAACTCACCCTCTATGCGCTGCGCACCCCCGAGGCGGCCCATCTGGGTCGCGCTCTGCGCGACTACCACCTCACCGCCATCGAGCAGATCATCCGCCGGACTCTGGAGCACACCGGGCAGATGAGCCACATTCCGCCTCGCGACCTGGCCCACCTCATCTGCTGCGCCATCGATGGCGTACTGCTCGACTACCTGGTGGACCCCGACGCCGACCAGGCCGACCGCAGCCTCGCTCACCTCGCCGGCGCCGTACTCAACCTCGTCGGCACCCCGTCCACCACTGTGATTGCTTGACCATGCCCTGTGGCTGTGCCCCCTTCCCGGAGGGACCGGAAGGCGTGCGGGAAGCGGGGATTCAGTCGGGGCGGGACTGTGGTGTCCGGGATGCGTCCGTGTCCGACCGCACGATCCGGACCCATGAGGACACCGTGCGACGCAGGCAAGGCTCCACAACCCGCGCGGTAAAGCGAGTTGGGCACCCGAGTCTGCAGAGCTGGACGATCTCGCCGCTGGAACTGTCGCTTTGCCGCGGCAACTGATCTCTCTCTTGCCGTCGGCGGCGACGAACTATTAGCGGACGGAACGGGTGCGGTACACAAGGAGTGCTCCGACGGCGGCGGCCGCACCTACGAGGGCGAAGAGGAGCGGGTAGCCGTGCTGTGAACTGATGATCGCTCCGGCGATCAACGGGGCGATCGCCGGGGGAACGACAGAGCCGATGTTCATGATCCGGAGGTCCTTGGCCCGGCTCTCGGCGTCGGGGAGCACTTGTGTGATCAGAGCCTGGTCGACGGCCGTGTACGCACCGAAGCCGCCGCCCATGAGAGCGGATGCCACCATCATGACGGTGAGGCTTGGGGGCTCGCCGGCAGGAAGCCGGATGCAGCCTGGAGCAGCGCCGCCAGGGCGACGAAGATCCGTCGTCGGCCGAGGCGGTCGGACAGCACGCCGGCGCCGGCGGTGGCCAGAAGGCCGCCCAGGAGATAGAGAACGGTGCAGACGAGCAGGCTGCCGGCCGGATCGGTGACTTTGAGGCTGTCGGTGAGGAAGTAGAGCGTGTAACACGTGCCCAGCGAGTTCGCCAGATTGACCAGGAGCCGTCCGCCGAAGGCCCAGGCGAATTCCCGGTTCCGGAGCGAGCTGCCCATCGATGCGAGCAGTTCCCCGATGCTCAGCGGCGCCTCGACGTTGAAGGCGATGTCGCGATGGGCGGCCAGGAACGGCACCAGGCAGACGATCAGCAGGGCCGCGATGACGGTGAACCCGGACATGGGGGAGAGTGCGAAAGCCGACACGAGGGCGATGCCGACGACCACGCCGAGGGCCTGGGGACCGTAGATGGCGCTGGAGATCATGCCGCGCTGGTCTTCGGGAACGCGGTCGGCGATGATGGCGGTGAGCCCGGCGGTGGCTGCGCTGAGACCGATCATGCTTGCCGCCCACGCCACGACCACGCCCGTCACGGTGGTCTGCGCGCCGGTGGCGATCAGCCCGACGGCGAAGGCGACGGCGCCCGCCGTGAGCCAGAGTCTGCGCCGGCCGGAGCGGCTGCGGGAACGGTCGCACAGGGCGCCGCACAGGGGCAGGGCGACGAGTGCGACCAACCCGGAGACACCGTTGACGATGGCGAAGTCGTAGACCTTCGAGGCTGGATCGATCGCCTCCAGTTGCTGGGGGAGCAGCAGCTGGAGGGGGACGAGGTTTGCCATCCAGAAGCCGAACCACACCAGGCTGTACAGACTGGTCCAGCGGCGCGAGACGGGTTCGGCGGGTCCTTGGACGGTTGCCTGGCCGAGGGGGCTTGCAAGGGCAGGAGCGCGGGAGTTGAAGTCGGGGAGCATCGGGCCTCCGGGAGAAGGTGGGCCGCGGATGGGGAAGGTGGGTCAGAGGAAGGCGTGTCCTTCACCCCGGTACGTGGGGGCCTGGCCGACGATTTCGCTGCCGGACACCAGGTGGAGGGTGTTCAATCGCTCGCACAGTTCGCCGGCTTTGGCGTGCCGGAACCAGACGTGGTCGCCGAGGCGCAGTCCGTGCGCTGCCGGACCGAGCACCGGTACTGCGCGAGACCGGCGCGGGGCGGCAGCAGGCCCACGAGGCGTAGTCGCCCCGCCAACACGGGAATCTGGGGCTCCAGACGAGTGCCGTGCTGGAGCCCCACGCCCTGCAGTGCTGCACTCCCTGCACGGCAGATCGGAGACCGCCCACATCACTCGCAATAGCATTTCCAATGGCATACTTGGACCCATGTCTGATGACGACGTGAACTTCCTCCCCGGTGACGGTCCCACCAGCGGCATCTCCGTCACCTTGACCGCCGGCACCCTGCAGGCGATCCGTGAACGGGTCGGCAAGCGCGGCGTCTCGGCCTTCCTGGAGAAGGCGGCGCAGCAACAGATCGAGCGGGACAACCTGGACGAGCTGATCGCCGACTTCGACAAGGTGCACGGTCCGGCCGACCCGGAGGCCGTGGCGGCCAAGCGTGCCAGGCTCACCGGCGGTGCCTCGGGCGCCGGGGCCGCCGCGTGAGCGGTGCCCTGGTCCTGGACAGCGAGGGCCTGGCTAAGGCGGTGCAGCGGGACCGGGAGGTTCACGAGTGGCTGACGGCCGCCCGTGACGCCGATCTGCCGGTCGTCACCTCCGCTGCCGTGCTCGTCGAAGTCATCCACCCGAAGATCAACGACGCCGCACTGAAGTGGACCCTCTCCCGGCTCCGGGTCGAGCCTGTCACGCAGGGCGTGGCGCAGGCAGCCGCCGCTCTGCTGCGAGCAGCGGGTCTGCACGGTCACAAGTACGCCATCGACGCCATGCTGTGCGCGACCGCGCTCCAGCATCCCGGACGGGTAACCATCCTGACCTCCGATGTCGAGGACATCGGCCTGCTCGCCGCCGGGCATCCCCTAGTGCTGGCCGAGAAGGTGTGAGGGTAGGTCGCATCACCGTCGGGTCCGGATCCGCCGATTCACCCTCGTGGTGTGAATCCGAACGGCCCCCGAGGGGGCCGTGGCCTGCTGGGCCCGATCCACAGCCGCATCATCACGCGCACCTGAAGGAAGTAGCCGTGGAGCTGACGGTACTGGTCGTACGGGACTGCCCGAGTATCAGACCGCTGAGCGAGCGCCTGGAACTCGCGCTGAATGGGCGTACGGATGTTTCGGTGACCTGGCGCGAGGTGGCCGACGCCGATGAGGCCGAGCAGCTCGGCATGCACGGCTCACCCACTCTGCTGGTCGACGGTGTCGATCCGCTCGCCCGCCCGGGACAGAGACCGAGTCTGTCGTGCAGAGTCGGCGCCCTGCCCTCGGTGGATCATCTTCACCAGATCCTCGCCGGTACCACCCCGGCTTGATCCGAAGGTGCCTCGGAGCCACGCGGTTCAGTTCTGGCAGCCGCATCCCGAAGCGGCCTTGGCCTCCTTCACCGTGGTCGCCGGGTCGGCGGCCTGTTCCTGCGGGCTGCAGCAAGCAGTGACGCCGCAGCAGGCATCGGCCGCTGCAGCGGAGCTGCTCGTCTCGCGGGCGCTCGCAGGCTTGACCGCGCGAACGATGGCCGAGTGCAAGCCGTCGGCGACGGGATGGGTCGGAGTGATCTCGACCCCGGTGAACCCGGCGGCTTCGAGCCCCTTCCGGTATTCGGTGAAGGACAACGCGCCGGCGATGCAGCCGACGTAGTCCCCGCGCTCGGCCCGCTGTTCTTGGGTGAGGGTGTCGTCGGATACGACGTCCGAGACGCCGATACGGCCGCCGGGCTTGAGAACGCGGAATGTTTCGGCGAAGACGGCGGGCTTGTCGGTGGACAGGTTGATCACGCAGTTGGAGATGACGACGTCGACGGTGCCGGCAGGGAGCGGGATGGCCTCGATGGTGCCCTTGAGGAACTCGACGTTGGTGGCGCCGGCCTTCTCTGCGTTCGTCAGCGCCAGAGCGAGCATCTCGTCGGTCATGTCGAGCCCGTACGCCCTGCCCGTGGGACCGACGCGGCGGGCGGAGAGCAGGACGTCGATGCCGCCCCCGGAGCCGAGGTCCAGAACGCGTTCGCCCTCGCGGAGTTCGGCGACGGCGGTCGGGTTGCCGCAGCCGAGAGAGGCGGCGACGGCCTCGGCGGGCAGGGCGTCGCGCTCGTCGGCAGCGTAGAGGGTGGAGCCGAAGTTCTCGTCGACCTCGACCGGCTTGGGCCCGCAACAGGCGGTGCCGCCCGCGGTGACCTTCACGGCTGCTGCGGCGTACCGCTGACGGACAGTTTCGCGCAGGTCGGTGGACTGCTCGTTCATCACTTCACTCCTGGGTGACTGGGCATGGCGGTGCCCGGAACGGCCTGTATTGAAGTTCGTTGATGCAAGCTTTCGCCTTGGATCGAAAGATGTCAACATAGAGGCATGTCGAAACAAAAGCTTGAGGTGATCGGCCAGGACGCCGCCTGCTGCCCGGATCTGGCGGCCGCGCCGCTGGACGAGGACCAGGCGGCCGAGCTGGCGAAGGTGTTCAAGGCTCTGGGTGACCCGGTCCGGCTCCGTCTGCTGTCGATGATCGCTTCACGCGGCGAGGGCGGCGAGGTCTGCGTCTGCGAGCTGACCCCCGCCTTCGACCTGTCCCAGCCGACGATCTCCCACCACCTCAAGCTCCTGCGCCAGGCCGGTCTCATCGACTGCGAGCGACGCGGCACGTGGGTGTATTACTGGGTGCTGCCCGGCGCCCTGGACCGGCTCGCCGTGTTCCTGAAGACCCCGACCCCGACCGCGGCCGAGGCGCTCGCGTGAGCGCCTCGCTGGGACGCCGTGCCCTGGCCGAGGCCGTCGGGTCGGCAGCGCTGGTGGCGGTCGTGGTCGGCTCCGGCATCCAGGCCACCGAACTGTCCCGGGACGTCGGCGTCCAATTGCTTGCCAACTCGCTGGCCACCGTGTTCGGCCTGGGTGTGCTCATCGTGCTGCTCGGGCCTGTCTCCGGGGCTCACTTCAACCCGGTCGTCACACTCGCGGCCTGGTTCACCGGCCGCCGTGCAGGCGACGGATTCACCACGGGGGATCTGGCCGCGTACGTCCCCGCTCAGATCGTGGGAGCGATAGCGGGTGCGGTCCTGGCTGACGCGATGTTCGGCAAGCCGCTGGTGCGGTGGTCGACGCACGACCGCTCGGCCGGCCACCTGTTGCTGGGCGAGATCGTGGCCACCGCCGGCCTGATACTCCTGATCTTCGGTCTTGCTCGAGTGAGCCGTGCCCACTTCGCCCCGGTCGCGGTTGCGTCGTACATCGGGGCGGCGTACTGGTTCACGTCCTCCACGTCGTTCGCGAACCCGGCGGTGACGATCGGCCGTGCCTTCACGGACACGTTCGCCGGTATCGCGCCCGGCTCGGTCGCCCCGTTCATAGCGGCACAGGCGGTCGGTGCAGTACTCGGACTGGCGCTCGTGGCGGTGCTCTTCGGGCGTCCGGCTCCCGCACAGGCCGATACCTCCCCCGTCCACAGCGAGCCCGACCTCGCCGCCCCCATCCTTCCCTGACCCATCGCCCAGGAAGACGCCACCATGTGCAGTCCCGCCGCCGACCGCCCCTCCGTCCTGTTCGTCTGCGTCCACAACGCCGGCCGTTCCCAGATGGCCGCCGCTTTCCTCACGCACCTCGCCGACGAGGCTGTGGAGGTCCGCTCGGCCGGCTCGGCCCCGGCCGACACGGTCAACCCGGCTGTCGTCGAGGCGATGAGCGAATCGGGCATCGACATCTCCGCCGAGACCCCGAAGATCCTCACCGTCGAGGCCGTCCATGCGTCGGACGTCGTGATCACCATGGGCTGCGGCGACACATGCCCGGTCTTCCCCGGTAAGACCTACCTGGACTGGAAGTTGGACGACCCGGCCGGGCAGGGCGTCGACGCCGTACGCCCCATCCGCGACGAGATCGAAGGTCGCGTACGGGGCCTGCTCGCCGACCTCGGTGTGAAGCCGCGCGTATGACAACCGCTATGTGTCCGCCGGGGTTCGTGAACTGCCGCTTTGCGTATGCGACTTCGCGCACACTGTCCGTAATGGTGGCGCAGGTCACATGAAATGCGTCTCGCTATTTGAGAGGACTGGGTGTGGGGTCGCTCAAGGTGGCGCCCGAGTGCTCCTGAAGCGGCCGCTTGACCTCGACTTAGGGCACGCAGAGGGAACGCCAGCTTCAAATTGGACTAGACAACAAACAAACCCCAGGTCGCTGACCTGGGGTTTCATCCTGGAGCGGGTGACGAGAATCGAACTCGCGCTCTCAGCTTGGGAAGCTGATGTTCTACCATTAAACTACACCCGCGTAAGATCCGGCTGGACCGGCGTCTGAACGCTCGCTCACTGTACCTCATGTCGGACCCCCGGTGCTGAAGCCGTGGGGTCCGAAGGCGTTTCGAGGGGTGGATGGGGCTGCGGTGGGCGGGAGTTGGGGCGTACCGTGGGGGTGGCGAAGAGGCGGTGTGCGCGGTCGGAGTGCCGCCTGGAGGGCCGTCCCTTTCATCCCGTAATGTGCTTTCGTCGTCCGTCACGCCAGTGAGACGAAGGCTCTTGGGGAAGGGACTCTGAGGACTTGATGGAGCGCACCGTCGTCCGTTGTGCCGAGGGGCACGTGTTCAGCACCGCTTCGTTCCCGATGCAGCAGGCCGAGCGCCTCGGCCCCGGCCGGCTCGTCCGGTGTCCGCGCTGCGCCCGGCTCCGCAGTGTGGTGCCGGTGGCCTTGGAGAAGCAGTAGCGACCAGCGGTACGGGCGCGTGGAGCCGTCACGATTGTGGCGGCTCCACGCGCCTTGCGTATTCTCAGGGCGTGCTTCTCTCAGACAAGGACATCCGGACCGAGATCGACAAGGGGCGGGTCGTGATCGACCCGTTCGATCCGACCATGGTGCAGCCCTCGAGCATCGACGTGCGGCTCGACCGCTACTTCCGGGTGTTCGAGAACCACAAGTACCCCCACATCGACCCCTCCATCGAGCAGGTCGACCTCACGCGACTCGTCGAGCCCGAGGGCGACGAGCCGTTCATCCTCCACCCCGGGGAGTTCGTCCTGGCTTCGACGTACGAGGTCATCACGCTGCCCGATGATCTTGCTTCCCGGCTCGAGGGAAAGAGCTCCCTCGGGCGGCTCGGGCTCGTCACCCACTCCACCGCCGGGTTCATCGACCCCGGCTTCTCCGGGCACGTGACGCTCGAGCTCTCCAATCTCGCCACCCTTCCGATCAAGCTCTGGCCCGGTATGAAGATCGGGCAGCTGTGCATGTTCCGGCTCAGCTCGCCGGCCGAGTTCCCGTACGGCAGCGAGCGGTACGGCTCGCGCTACCAGGGGCAGCGCGGCCCCACCGCCTCCCGCTCCTTCGTCAACTTCCATCGCACCCAGGTGTGAGGGGGACATGACCGACGTACGAGAGAACCTGACCTACGAGGACTTCGGGCGCGCCGTCCGCGAGCTCGCCCAGACCATCGCCGACGACGGGTACGAGCCCGACATCGTGCTCAGCATCGCGCGCGGTGGCGTCTTCGTGGCCGGCGGGCTCGCGTACGCCCTGGACTGCAAGAACATCCACCTGATCAACGTCGAGTTCTACACGGGCGTGGGCACCACGCTGGAGATGCCCGTGATGCTCGCTCCCGTCCCCAACGCGATCGACTTCACCGACAAGAAGGTGCTGATCGCCGACGACGTGGCCGACACCGGCAAGACCCTCAAGCTGGTGCGCGACTTCTGTGTCGAGACCGTGGCCGAGGTGCGCTCCGCCGTGATCTATGAGAAGTCCCACTCCCTCGTGAAGTGCGAGTACGTGTGGAAGCGGACGGACCGTTGGATCAACTTCCCGTGGTCCGTTCTGCCTCCATGCCGTAAGTCCGGCACCCCGGTCACGCCCTCGAAAGACGCCCTCTGAGGCTCGTCGCGGTCGGCGGAGACGAGTCGTTCGAGCGTTGGATGGCCGGAGGGTCCGGATGACTGTCCAGGGTGTCAAACCCACGGAATGGTGAGGGTGCCCACGTAGGTGCCCGCGACCTTCGAGGACGGCACGTGCACGGTCACCGTGGGATTCCAGCCGACGGAGTTGGCGCCGTCGCCGCTGGTCCGTGAGAAGGCGGTGCGGGCGCTCGCCAGGTAGGGCTGACGCAGAGGCGCCGTACGGGGCAGGGGCGCGTCCTGCGTCTCCGCCTGCGTCTCCGCCTGCGGCCCGGACGTACGCGAAAGGGCCCAGGCGACGCCGCGCCGGGGCCCTTCCCGCAGGTGCGTACTAGAACGTGCCCAGCTTCACGATCGACAGGATCGCGATCAGCTGGATCGCCGACGCGCCCAGTGCCTTCGGCCACGGCAGGTCGTGGGACTTGGAGACCATCAAGGTCAGCAGCGCGCCCGCGCCGATCCAGGTCGCCCAGCCCAGGAGCTGGACGAAGGACGCGTTGCCGCCGAAGAACATCGCGACGACCAGGCGCGGTGCGTCCGTGATGGACATGATCAGCATGGAGAGGCCGACCGTGGGCTGCCAGGCGCCGTCGCCGCCGAGCTGGCGGGCCAGGGTGTGGGTGACCACGCCCAGGATGAAGGAGCTCAGGACGATGGCGACCGCCGTCGTCAGGACGATGGGGATGGCGTTCGACAGTGTGGCGTTGATCGCGTCCTTGCGTGCGCCGTCGAAGCCGAAGACCGCGAGCAGGCCGTACAGGAAGGTCACGATCAGGGCCGGGGCCCACAGGGTGTAGTCCCGCATCTGGAGGAAGGTCTGGGTGGGGGACAGCACGATGCCCCGCAGCAGTTCCTTCCAGTGCAGGCGCGGGCCGATCGGCGGCGCCGAGGCCTGGCCCGCGCGGTATGTCTCACCCGCGCTGTACGGGTCCTCGCCGACGGAGAACGCCTGGGTGTGGCCGGGGTTGTTCGCCGCGTACGGATCCGCCGTCCGGGGGTGGCCCTGCCCGCCGTCGTCGCCGAAGTACTCCGGCTCGCCCTGGCCCTGTGGCGTCTGCCACTGGGGGCTGCCGCCGTAGGGCTGTGTACCGCCGTACTGCTGCTGCGGCGCGGCGGGGTAGCCGTGCGACTGGCCCTGCGGTGCCTGCCGCCCGTACGGGGGTTGTTGCGGTCGCGTTTGAGGTGCGCGGTTGTCCCGGCCGCGTCCGATCCTGAATCCAGCCACGTCTTCGAACGTACCTGGTCCCGGAGGGTGACGTGCCGGGCCCGGGGCAACGGGCCCGGCTTTGCTGCCGAGCTGTGACATCCCCTAAGGGGCCATCAAGTTGAGAATCAGGGGGGCCTCAGTGGCCCCTTGGGGTTTCGCCGTACGGCAAGGGGAAAGCTCCCCCGGACGTCAGATGGGTGATCGCGCCGTCGCCGCCGTTCCCGGCCGAGGCTGTGGTGACGCCCCGGGAGAGCGGTCCGGCCGCCTCACCGGCAGGATGGGACCATGAGCGTAGTCAAGATCAATAAAGCTGTCAAGATAAGCACATGACTCTGGCCTGGGGCGATGCAAGCCACGCGACCCGCTTTGACTCAGACCCCCCGGGTGTCCATTTCGCGGAAATGCGCGTAACCATGGGGGCCGGGTCCGCTCGGCGCGCTCGCCTAGAAATGGACCTACCCCCCGGTACCCAGACATGCGAAAGGCCGTCCACCACAGCGGGCAGACGGCCTCTCAAATCGCGCCGGATCACTCCGTGTCGGCAAGCACTCGGTACAGCGTCGCGCGGGACACCCCAAGAGCCTTGGCGATGGCCGTGACGCTCTCTCCCTTGGCCTTGCGTGCCTTGGCCGCAGCGAGCTTGTCAGCGTCCATGACAGTGGGCCGTCCGCCGGTCCGACCCTGAGCCTTGGCAGCGTCCAGCCCGGCACGGGTCCGCTCCACGATCATGTCTCGCTCCAGCTCCGCAAAGGCAACCATCATCGTGAAGAAGAACTTGCCTTCACCCTTCGGGGAGTAGCTTCCCGCCAGCGTGCCGGTCAGAATCCGCAGCGCAATCCCCCGAGCGTGCAGGTCCTCGGCGATCGTGAGCACGTCCTTCGTGGAACGGCCCAACCGGTCCAGCTTCCACACGGTGAGGGTGTCGCCCTCGCGCATGTAGTCGAGAGCAGCGAGCAGCCCGGCACGGTCGGCGTTCTTGCCGGACGCCTTGTCCTCGAAGATGCGGGCGCACCCTGCCCCAGCGAGAGCGTCCGCCTGAAGCTGCGCATCCTGCGCGTTGGTGCTGACTCGCTGGTAGCCGATCAAGGTTCCGGTGCTCTGCGTCGTCATAGCTCGATCGTCTCATAACTCGTCTCAAAACGACAAGCCTTTCGGGCATGTTCTGAGACGGGTTTTGAACACCGAAAGCACCCCCCGGGTATCTCGCGGCGACCGTCTCAATAACCATCGTTTGAGAGACGCGCCGGATCTGATCACGCTGCGTGAGGTCTCCACCCCCGTGCGCCGAAGAGACTGGCCGCCGGAGGAGTGACGAAGTGACGGTTCGGATGCCACTTCCGGAATCCCTATAGAACTCCTTAGGGATTTGCGGGATGGGGGTCCAATCGTCACTTCGTCACTTTGAGCAGGTCAGAGGGTATGTGGATCTTGCCCCGGAAAACCGCTTCTCACGCTCGCTGGCTCCAAGGGTCGCCGCTGACGCCGCGAAAGCGACGGAAAGGTAACGAAGGGGTGGCTTGCTGTGACGTGATCACACGTAGCGATCAACGCGCACCCCGCTGTGGGGCGTCCATTGAGTGCCCAAAATTTGGGGCGGAACCGGGGAAGCTCTGAGTGGCAACGGCGAGTGCGGAGAGAAGGACTGCCCAAACGTATACCGCACGGCCGCGGGGTCGTTCGTGGTGCAGGGTGACGTGTCCGACGCCTTCACCCCGCCCGCCGGGGAAGGGCTTGTGGAAATCCCGGAGGCGGTTCGTCCGCTTCGAGTGGCCGGTCGGCGGCGGATACGGCGTGCCGGGCCTCACACAGGGCGGATGTTGTGATTCATCCGGAACATATTGGATGGATCGTAGATGCGCTTCACCCGCGCCAGACGGTTGTAACGGTCGGCGCCGTAGGCCCGCCGTACCTCTTCCCTGGTGGTCGCCTCGTCACCGGACATGAAGTTCAGCATGCGCCGATCGGTCGCCCAAGGCTCTAGCCCGCCCATGACTCCGGCGAGGTGGCTGCGCATTGTCTCGCCCTGTTCCGGACCGCCCACGCCGAAGCCGAACATGACGAACGGAATGCCCCGGGTCGAGACCGCGTTGGGCGCGGAGGGCTCGCGGTCGAACGCTCCGCCGAGAGCACGGATCTCGACGTTCGCGAGCGGGCACTGCGACTCCGGGCCGGTGAGCTCGACGAGTACATTCGCCGCCTCTTCGGGCAGCTCACGCAGACAGGTCGTCCGGTCGTAGTACGGCAGCGGGTCCTGCGGGTCCATGTGGATCTCGGTTACTGCGGAGTAGCGCTTTTCCCCGATCGTGTCGCAGAGCGGTGATCCCAGGTGCCGCAGCGGAGCGATCAGCCGTTCGGTGTCCTCCGCCTCCTTGAGACAGCCAATCCGCAGATGCACCACGAAGGCTCCGCGCAGCGCTTCCGGGAGCTCGGGCCGGAGCGGAAGCCGTTGTACCGCGACCGACGAGGTCAACTCCTCGGGTAGTTCGGGCACCCATTGACGCCAGGTGTGTAGTACGTCGGCCACCTGATCGCCGGGATACCACAATCCCCCGCCATAGAACCGGGCCACCGGGAACAACTCGACGTCGATCGAGGTGACGACACCGAAATTGCCCTTACCGCCTCGCAGCGCCCAGAACAGGTCGGGCTCGCTGTCAGCGGTCACGGTCCGCGACATGCCTTCAGCTGAAACGAACCGCAGTTCGCGCACGTGGTCTGCGGCATATCCGAGAGTGCGGCCGAGCAGCGGACTTTGTCCGCCTCCGAGTGTGAAACCCACCACTCCGACGGTCGGTGAGGACCCGCTTGCCGGGGCGAGACCATGAACTGCCGCCGCGTGGAGCACATCGCGCGCGCGTGCCCCGGCCTCGATCCGCGCGATTCGGTGCTCCGGGTCCACGGTGACGCCGGTCATCCGACGCGTGGTGATCAGCAAGGCGCCGCAGGCGGGCAGGACCACCTGGTGTCCGGTCGACATCACCGCCACCGGCATGCGGCGCTCCGCGGCGAAGCGAATCGCGGAGCGCACATCGCCCTCGCAGGTCGCACCCACCGCAAGTGCGGGCTCCATCACACGGTTCCGATTGTAGGCGGCACATTCTTTGGCGTAGCCCTCGTCATCCGGCAAGAACACCGGGCCGTCGATGTGCCGTGCCAGTTCCGCGGCCTCGCTGCGGGGCACGGCAAGGGCGGCTGCTTCCGTCTGCGTGCTCAGTTCGCCGTACTCGTCGCTGACGACTTCGCCGATCGTGGCGAGGAAGGCGACAATGGGAGGATCGCGCCCCTTTGTGTGAGAGGCGGCAAGGTCTTCCGGCGTGTCCCAGATGAGCACGTCCAGCCACTCGTTCTCCGACAGACGCACGAGGCGCGCCTCGAGAAGTCCGGCCAGGTCATCGGCGAAGTCCGCCAGCATCTTGGAGTGAGTAGCGAGGAGATCATCGACTCGGGCGGGGTTCATCCGGAATCGGGTCAGTTCGACTGTGGTCATGGGATCGCCCTCATGACGATTGATACCTTTTCCCACCATATGACTGACGATGAGTTGTCGCTCTCGGGGCAAGGCCCCGGACCATGCTCCTGGGGCCCGGGGCCTTTGCACTGGGGGCAGGCCGGCGACCGCACACGCTCGCAGACAACGCGTGGTGCGAGTCCGGCGAGGTCAGGAGGCAGAACGGCGGGGGATGCCGGCGCCGGTTGCCGGCTGCCGGCTGCGGGCAGGATGCCGGCCTGCGTGTCCGCCAAGCTTGATCGCGGCGGGTGATGTGAGCGATCAGGTCCCGTGCCACACCGCTCGGCGGAGTGGAGGCGCCGTCCCAGATGACGCGCAGAGTCCTGCGCA
>NZ_JBEOZU010000050.1:0-68722 GCF_040298185.1 Streptomyces sp. NPDC001634
GCGGCCGCGGGAGCGGCACCCGGGGCGCCGATGACGGCCAGCTTGGCGCCGACCTCCGCGGTCTCGTCCTCGCCGACCACGATCTCCAGGAGCACGCCGGAGGCGGGCGCCGGGATCTCGGTGTCGACCTTGTCCGTGGAGACCTCGAGCAGCGGCTCGTCGGCCTCGACGCTGTCGCCGACCGACTTCAGCCAGCGGGTGACGGTGCCCTCGGTGACCGACTCGCCCAGCGCGGGCAGGACCACATCGGTGCCGACGGCGGCACCCGCCGGAGCGGCGGGGGCAGCAGCGGGAGCCGGGGCGGCCGGAGCCTCGGCGACCGGGGCCGGGGCGGGCTCGGCGGCCGGGGCGGGCGCCTCGACGGCGGCCGGGGCCGGAGCCGCGGCGGGGGCACCCGTGCCGTCGTCGATGACGGCCAGCTCGGCGCCGACCTCGACCGTCTCGTCCTCGGCGACCTTGATGGAGGTCAGCACGCCGGAGGCGGGGGCGGGGATCTCGGTGTCGACCTTGTCGGTCGAGACTTCGAGCAGCGGCTCGTCGGCCTCGACGCGCTCGCCCTCGGCCTTCAGCCAGCGGGTGACTGTGCCCTCGGTGACGCTCTCACCGAGCGCCGGAAGGGTTACGGAAACCGCCATGGTTTCGGTTGCTCCTTAGGAATTGCGGAAGTCTGTGTCGTCGCGCCCGAAGACTGAAGGCGTCAGTCGTGGGAGTGGAGGGGCTTGCCGGCCAGGGCGAGGTGGGCCTCGCCGAGCGCCTCGTTCTGCGTCGGGTGGGCGTGGATGAGCTGGGCCACCTCGGCCGGCAGCGCCTCCCAGTTGTAGATCAGCTGGGCTTCGCCGACCTGCTCGCCCATGCGGTCGCCGACCATGTGGACGCCGACCACGGCACCGTCCTTGACCTGGACGAGCTTGATCTCGCCCGCGGTCTTGAGGATCTTGCTCTTGCCGTTGCCCGCCAGGTTGTACTTGAGAGCGACGACCTTGTCCGCGCCGTAGATCTCCTTGGCCTTGGCCTCGGTGATACCGACGGAGGCGACCTCCGGGTGGCAGTACGTCACCCGCGGCACGCCGTCGTAGTCGATCGGAACGACCTTCAGACCGGCCAGACGCTCCGCAACAAGGATGCCCTCGGCGAAGCCGACGTGCGCGAGCTGGAGCGTCGGGACCAGGTCACCGACGGCGGAGATGGTCGGGACGTTGGTCCGCATGTACTCGTCGACGAGGACGTAACCGCGGTCCATGGCGACCCCGGCCTCCTCGTAGCCCAGGTTCTGGGAGACCGGGCCGCGGCCGACGGCGACGAGGAGGACCTCGGCCTCGAACTCCTTGCCGTCGGCGAGGGTGACCTTGACACCGTTCTGGGTGTACTCGGCCTTCTGGAAGAAGGTGCCGAGGTTGAACTTGATCCCGCGCTTGCGGAAGGCGCGCTCAAGAAGCTTGGAGGAGTTCTCGTCCTCGACCGGGACGAGGTGCTTGAGGCCCTCGATGACGGTGACGTCGGCACCGAAGGACTTCCACGCGGAGGCGAACTCGACGCCGATGACGCCGCCGCCGAGGATGATCGCGGACTGCGGCACACGGTCCAGGACGAGGGCGTGGTCCGAGGAGATGATGCGGTTGCCGTCGATCTCCAGGCCGGGCAGTGACTTCGGCACGGAACCGGTCGCCAGGAGCACGTGGCGGCCCTGGATCCGCTGACCGTTCACGTCGACGGAGGTCGGGGAGGAGAGGCGGCCCTCACCCTCGATGTAGGTGACCTTGCGCGAGGCGATCAGGCCCTGCAGACCCTTGTACAGGCCCGAGATGACCTCGTCCTTGTACTTGTGCACGGCCGGTACGTCGATGCCCTCGAAGCTGGCCTTGACACCGAACTGCTCGCTCTCGCGGGCCTGGTCGGCGATCTCACCGGCGTGGAGCAGAGCCTTGGTGGGGATGCAACCCCGGTGCAGGCAGGTGCCGCCGACCTTGTCCTTCTCGATCAGGGCGACGTCCAGGCCCAGCTGCGCCCCGCGCAGGGCCGCGGCGTAACCACCGCTACCACCGCCGAGGATCACTAGGTCGAAAACGGTGCTGGCGTCGTTCGCCACGTCACGTCCTCCATGCATGTGCGCCGTGCGCCGGTCCTCGATGACCGGTCGGCGGCTGGTGTCCGGCCGCTTGTTGCTTCGGCCCTTCGGTGGGGGCCCTGTCCTGCCGAGAACCCATCTTTGCACTTGTCGGCGGCGATCGAGACGCCGGGCCGGTGTCTGAGACGTCTGATCCATCACGTCGGGAGGTCGCGGCCGTCCGCGATCGTACGGATTTCGTCGAGGGCGTAACGCCGTACAACCATGAGGGCGGCCCGGGACTCCGTCGGAGTCCCGGGCCGCCCTCATCCGCGCCCGTGCGATCAGCCCAGGTCGCCGGCCGCCGTCAGCTCCGCGAGCCGGACCAGCGTGCGGACCGCCGAACCCGTACCGCCCTTCGGGGTGTAGCCGAAGGGGGCCTGCTCGTTGAAGGCCGGGCCCGCGATGTCGAGGTGGGCCCAGGTGATGCCCTCGCCGATGAACTCCTTCAGGAACAGACCGGCGACCAGGCCGCCGCCCATCCGCTCGCCCATGTTGGCGATGTCGGCCGTGGGGGAGTCCATGCCCTTGCGCAGGTGCTCCGGCAGCGGCATCGGCCAGGCGTCCTCGCCGACCTCCTCGGCGGCCTCGTGGATCGCGGTGCGGAACGCGTCGTCGTTCGCCATGATCCCGAAGGTGCGGCTGCCGAGCGCCAGCATCATCGCGCCGGTCAGGGTCGCGACGTCCACGATCGCGTCCGGCTTCTCCTCCGAGGCCGCCCACAGCGCGTCCGCGAGGACCAGCCGGCCCTCGGCGTCCGTGTTGAGGACCTCGACGGTCTTGCCGCTGTACATGCGCAGCACGTCACCCGGGCGGGTCGCGGAACCGGAGGGCATGTTCTCGGCGAGGGCGAGCCAGGCGGTGACATTGACCTCGAGACCGAGGCGGGCGGCGGCCACGACCGCGGCGAACACCGCCGCCGCGCCGCTCATGTCGCACTTCATCGTCTCGTTGTGGCCGGCCGGCTTGAGCGAGATGCCGCCCGAGTCGTAGGTGATGCCCTTGCCGACGAAGGCCAGGTGCTTGGCCTCCTTGGAGTGCGTGTACGACAGCTTCACCAGGCGGGGAGCGGAGGCGGAGCCCGCGCCGACGCCGAGGATGCCGCCGTAGCCGCCCTTGGCCAGCGCCTTCTCGTCGAGCACCTGCACCTTGAGGCCATGGTCCTTGGCCGCGGTCTGCGCGAGGACCGCGAAGGCCGCCGGGTTCAGGTCGTTCGGCGGCATGTTGATCAGGTCGCGGGCGCGGTTGAGCTCCTCGCTGACGGCGATGACGCGCTCGACGGCCGCCTTGTACGCCTTGTCCCGGGGCTTGCCGCCGAGCAGGGCGACCTCGGCGAGCGGGGCCTTGCCGTTCTTGCCGTTCTTGGAGTTGCGGCCGTTCTCCTTGTACGTGTCGAACGCGTACGCGCCGAGCAGGGCGCCCTCGCCGATGGCGCCGGCGTCGGCGGGTGCGGTGATCGGCAGCGCGAAGACGGCCTTCTTGGATCCGGCGAGGGCACGGGCCGCGGAACCGGCGGCGCGACGCAGCGACTCGGCGGTGAACGCCTGGTCCTTCTCGGGCTCGGCACCGAGGCCCACCGCCACCACGACGGGCGCCTTGAAGCCGGAGGGCGCGGGCAGCTTGGTCACCTCGCCCTCGGCGCCCGAGGCGCCCAGGGTCTCGAGGATCGCGGCGAGCCTGCCGTCGTACGCCTGGTCCACAGCCTCGGCGCCCGGTGCGACGACCGGGCCCTCGGTGCCCTTCGCGACACCGACCACGATCGCGTCGGCCCGCAGGCCGGCTGCCGCGGCGGTGCTGAGAGTGAGAGCAGTCACGGTGGTGAAATCTCGCTTCCGATTGAGTTTCGGTGGCCGAACGGGATGGGGTCGACCGGCCCGGAAACCGACCCTAGATCCCCCGGACGTCCGGTTCCCACCTGGGCTGGGAAACACCCGGCACGAGCCTACGCGCGGCCGCCGGTTTCGCTCATTCCTGCGGGTGTTCATCGTTCCGTGGCGCCATGGTCATTTCCCACGCCCCACTCCCGGTGACCTGAGTCACAGTCGTCGCGTTCCGGTGAGCGCCCCCGGGGGCTCTGATGCACTGTGTGGTGCCGGGCGTCGGCGATCATCCTTGGGGTATGTTGCCGCACGCCCTGGAGCCCGCCCCGTGAAGCACCCGATTCTGTTCGTCGCCCTGCTCCTGCTGCTCGCGGGGTGCACCACCGCCACCGACGGCAAGGACACGGAAGGGGGCGGGGGACCGGGCGGCGCCCGTTGGCAGCCGCGCCCCGGTGTCGCCTGGCAGTGGCAGCTCAGCGGGCGCCTCGACACCTCCGTCGACGTACCGGTCTACGACATCGACGGCTTCGACCACCCGAAGGCCACCGTCGGCGCGTTGCACGGCAAGGGCCGCAAGGTCATCTGCTACGTGTCCACCGGAGCCTGGGAGGAGTTCCGCCCGGACGCGAAGAAGTTCCCGAAGTCCGTGCTGGGCAAGGGCAATGGCTGGAAGGGCGAGCGCTGGCTCGACATCCGCCGCACCGACGTCCTCGAACCCCTGATCGCGGACCGCCTCGACATGTGCCGCAAGAAGGGCTTCGACGCGGTGGAACCCGACAACATGGACGGCTACAAGAACGACACGGGCTTCCCCCTCAAGGCCGACGACCAGCTCCGCTACAACCGGCTCGTCGCGAAACTCGCCCATGAGCGGGGAATGGCCGTCGGTCTGAAGAACGACCTCGACCAGATCCCGGAGCTGGTCGGGGACTTCGACTTCGCGGTCGACGAACAGTGCGCCCAGTACGGCGAGTGCGGCCGGCTGAAGCCGTTCATCGCCGCCGGCAAGGCCGTCTTCCACGTCGAGTACGAACTGCCGACCGCGCGCTTCTGCCCCGAATCCCGTCGGCTGAAGCTGAGTTCGATGCTCAAGAAGTACGAGCTGGGGGTCTGGCGGCAGCCCTGCTGAACCGCGGCACCCGGGGGCTAGCCGAGCGCCAGTACGACCAGCGCGGCCGTAGCCGCGGTCTCCGCGAGCCCGCCGAAGACGTCGCCCGTCACCCCGCCGAAGCGGCGGGTGCAGTGGCGCAGCAGCAGCTCCGCGGCGGCCACCGCGACCACCACCGCGGCCGCCGTGCGGACGGCGCCGTACGCCCCGAACAGCCCGCCCCCGGCAGCCGCCGCCGCGGTCACGGCGAGGGCCACCGCCAGTGCACCGGGCAGCGGTACCACTCCTGCGACCGCGGCCCCCAGCCCCTCCGGCCGAGCGGCCGGTACGCCACGGCGCGCGGCCAGGGTGAGCGCCAGCCGGGCGGCGGCGGCCGAGACGAGGGCGGCCAGCGCGCCCCGCGCCCAGGAGTCGCCGTACGCCTCCGCCAGCGCCGCCACCTGCGCGAGCAGCACGAACAGCAGCGTGATCACACCGAACGGCCCGATGTCGGACTGCTTCATGATCCGCAGCGCCTCCTCGGCGGGCTTCCCGCTGCCGAGCCCGTCGGCGGTGTCGGCGAGCCCGTCCAGGTGCAGCCCTCGGGTGAGCACGGCCGGCACGGCGGCGGCGCAGACCGCGGCGAGCAGGGGCCCGGCCCCCAGCACAAGCAGCACCGCGCCGAGCAGCCCGGCAAGCCCTCCCACGACGATCCCGGCGAGGGGCGCACACAACATCCCACCGCGCGCGGCGTCCCGGTCCCAGCGGGTCACCTCGACGGGGAGCACGGTGAGGGTGCCGAAGGCGAAACGGGGGCCGTGGAGGGGCGGGATCCTGAGCACCGGCGCAGATTACGCAGCTTGCGCGGCTGCGGGCAATCGTGCCGCCGACGGGCAGCGGCACACCCCCGCAGGCACACTGCACCTATGGGCCACTGGCTGCAGCGCAACATCATCGAGCCCGGCAAACTCCCCATGCTGCTCGCGCTCACCTCCTTCGTGCTGACATTCGTGATCACCCGTGTCATCACCCGCCTCATCCACGCCGGCAAGGGCCCCTTCGGCAACGTCAAAGCCGGCGGTGTGCACATCCACCACGTCGTCCCCGGCGTCATCCTCACCGTCATCGGCGGCTTCGGCGCGCTCGCGAGCCGTCAGGGCTTCGGCTCCGGATTCTTCGCGATCGTCTTCGGCGTGGGCGCGGGCCTCGTCCTGGACGAGTTCGCCCTGATCCTGCATCTGGCCGACGTCTACTGGACCGAGGAGGGCCGCAGGAGCGTCGAGGTCGTCGTGGTCACCGCGGCCCTGGTCGGCCTGGTCCTGGCCGGATTCGCGCCGTTCGGCGTCAACGACCTCTCCGCAGACGAACTGCAGGACCGCGGCAGCGTGATCGCGACCGTCGCGGTGAACTTCCTCTTCTCTCTGCTGGCCCTGAGCAAGGGCAAGGCCCGCACCGCGATCTTCGGGGTGATCGTCCCGGTGGTCGCCCTGGCCGGCGCGATCCGGCTGGCCCGGCCCGGCTCTCCGTGGGCCAGACGCTTCTACCGCCGCCGCCCGCGCGCCCGCGCCAAGGCGGGCCTGCGGGCCTACCACCACGACCGGCGCTGGGCCCGCCTGAGCCGGAGCTTTCAGGACTGGATCGGCGGCAGACCCGATCCGCATCCCACCCGGTTGCCCGACCACCGGTGATGGCGCACCTCCGACAGCACACACAGCACCAGCACCGCTCCGATCGCGGCGATGTGCTCCTTGCCCGCCAGGTTCTGCTTCAGCACGAGCTCCCCGACCATCGCCGCGATCACCATGCCCCCCGTGAAGTACGCGCGGTACCACCAGCACAGGAACACGGCGAGCCCGATCACCGCCGCCGACGGGCCGGTGTCGACCACCTGCGCGTCCGTCCCGGGCAGCCCCAGCGGATGGTGCGGGCCCAGGCCGATGCCCACGCGCGCGTACAGCGTGCCGGCCAGTGTGGCGACGTACGCGATGACGAGCGTGCGCCACCAGCCCAGACAGATCTCGGCGATCCCGACGACGAAGAGGATCTGCAGCAGCGCGCCCCACACCGGCAGATCCAGGGCCGGTACGCACAGGGACAACGGGGTGCGCAGGAGGGCGAGCGGCAGTGGCTCCGCGGCCCGTACGGACCCGATGTGCTGCACGAACCCGAAGCCCCACGACTGGTTCTGCACGAACTGCAGGACCGACGTCAGGCACACCGCCGCGAGCGTCATCGGGACCGCCCGCCAACTCCGCCGCGCGAGGGCCTGGCGCACGGTGATGTACAGCGGTCCCCATTCGGCTCGGGCCAGCCGGGCGAGGGTGTTCATCCAGCGGTCCTCATCTGTCCGGTGGTCCTCATCTGTGCGACTGGAGGTGCTTGCGATGGAGCCACTTCGGCAGTCCCGGAGCCTCCAGGAACCCCTCGGCGCGCGCCGAGGCCACGCCGATGCGCAGCAGGTCCGCGCTCTTCTCGAAGAGCAGGAACCTCGGTTCCCAGATGGGCCGGTACTTCGCATTGGCCCGGTACAGCGACTCGATCTGCCACCAGCGCGAGAAGAAGCTGAGCAGCGAACGCCACAGCCGCAGCACCGGTCCGGCGCCGAGCCGTGCGCCACGTTCGAAGACGGAACGGAACATGGCGAAGTTGAGTGAGACCTGGGTGATCTCGATCTCCAGTGCACGGCGCAGCAGTTCGAGGACCATGAACTCCATGAGCCCGTTCTCGGAGTCCCGGTCACGCCGCATCAGATCGAGCGACAGCCCGTGCGGCCCCCAGGGCACGAAGGACAGCAGTGCGCGCAACTCACCCTTGGCGTCCGTGCATTCGAGCATCACGCACCGGCCGTCCTCAGGGTCGCCGAGCCGCCCGAGTGCCATGCTGAACCCGCGCTCGGTGGCCCCGTCGCGCCAGTCGTCGGCCTTCTCCAGGAGTAACGCCATCTCCTCGGCCGGAATGTCCTCGTGGCGCCGGATGCGGACCGTGTAACCGGCGCGCTTCACACGGTTGCAGGCCTGGCGCACGGTGCGCATGGCCCGCCCTTCGAGGGTGAACTCGCCGACGTCCACGATGGCTTCGTCACCGAGTTCGAGCGCGTCCATGCCGTGCCGCGCGTACACGGTCCCGGCCTCCTCGCTCGCGCCCATCACGGCCGGGATCCAGCCGTGCGCGCGTGCCTCGGCGAGCCAGGGCTCGATGGCACCGGGCCATGCCTCCGGGTCCCCGATCGGATCGCCGGAGGCGAGCGAGACACCGCCGACGACGCGGTACGCGACCGCCGCCTTGCCGGTGGGTGACCAGATCACGCTCTTCTCCCGGCGCAGCGCGAAGTAGCCGAGCGAGTCCCGGTCGCCGTGTCTGGCGAGGAGCGCCCGCAGCCGCTTCTCGTCGTCCTCGGTGATCGGGTCGACGGCACGCCGGGAGCGGAAGGCGGCGTAGAGGACGGCGAGGACCAGCAGCGTGCTGAAGACGTTGATGGCGACGTTGACCCAGTTGGGCGTGGCGATCCCCGGGTAGTGCGAGTCGTCGGCGGCGACCGAGACGAGCCGCAGGGTGCCATAGCGCCAGCGCTCCAGGAATGTCGAACGGTGGGCGTCGTGCGCGTTGTTGGTGACGGTCACCAGGAACGTGGCGAGCAGTGAGGAGACGAGCAGTCCGCCGACGGCGACAGCGGCGGCGAGCCGGGGGTTGGACCGGTCGCCCTTGGCGTAGAACTCCGGCCGCCCGATGAGGAGCGAGCCGACGAAAGCCGCGGTGAGGACCAGGGAGACCCAGTTCTGCGCGTACTGCCGGATCTCCGGGAAGGCCATGGCGAAGGTGAACAGCAGCAGGAACGGTCCGCTGAGCACCAGGTTGAGGATCCACGCGGCCCGCTTGCGCCGTCGCATGGTGACGGCGAGGAACATCGTGAACACACCGGAGGCGAAACCCGCGGTCAGCAGGTACGGCGTGAAGAGGTTCTCCTGGTTGTGCCGCCGTACGTCCTGCCCGAAGGAGACCCACACGGCGGACAGGAAGTTGATGAACGTGACGGCGCGCAGATACCAGACCGCGAACGCCGCGGCCCGCCGGGAGGCCCGACCGGAGCGCCCCGCCCCGCCCCCCGACCGAACCGTGCGTTCCTGTTCCGCAGTAAAACGGGCATCTCCCATGAAGGGCGATGATATGGGGCGCTTGGGGGTGTGCGGAGGAGCGGTACGAGGCAGAATCCGGCCGGTCGGCCCCTTGCCCCGTCCCCTCGGCCCGGTGAGGGGAGAGGCCGAACTCGCCCTGCCCGACTACTCCTTCTCGGCGTTCTCGGATTCCTCGGCAGCCTCCTCCGGTTTCTCCGGGAGCTCCGCCGCCAGTGCCGCGGCCGCCTGTACCAGCGGCAGCGCCAGCAGTGCCCCGGTCGCCTCGCCGACGGTCACTCCGTGGTCGAGGAGCGGCTCCAGCGCCATCCGGTCCAGCGCCTTCGCCTGCGCCGGCTCACCGCTGTTCTGCCCGGCCAGCCACCAGTCCGGCGCACGGAACGCGATCCGCTGCGCGACCAGCGCACACGCCGCCGACACCACGCCGTCCAGGATCACCGGGGTCTTGCGCACGGCGCACTGCAACAGGAAGCCCGTCATCGCGGCCAGATCGGCTCCACCCACCGCCGCCAGCAACTGCAACTGGTCGCCCAGCACCGGCCTGGCCCGCCGCAGTGCGTCCCGTACGGCCGCGCACTTGCGCATCCACGCCAGGTCGTCGATCGCCACGCCGCCGCGCCCGGTCACCACGGATGCGTCCGTCCCGCACAGCGCGGCGATCAGCACGGCGGCCGGCGTCGTGCCGCCGACGCTCACATCGCCGAGGACCACCAGGTCCGTCCCGGCGTCCGCCTCCTCGTCCGCGACCGCGATCCCCGCCCGGAATGCCGCCTCCGCCTCCTCGGGCGTCAGCGCGTCCTCGATGTCGATGCGTCCGCTGCCGCGCCGCACCCGATGCCGTACGACGTCCTCCGGCAGCGACTCCGGATCGCAGTCCAGCGCCATGTCCACCACGCGCACGGGCACGTTCAGCTGCCGCGCAAGGATCGGCGCCGGGCCGGCGCCCTCCAGCACCGCCCGCACCAGCCGGTCCGCGCTGCCCGCGGGCCGCGCCGACACACCCAGTGCGGCGACCCCGTGGTCACCCGCGAACAGCACCACACGTGGCCGCTCGATCGGCCGCACCGGCACGGCGGACTGCGCGGCCGCCAGCCACTCACCCAGGTCGTCGAGGCGGCCCAGTGCCCCGGGCGGCACGATCTGACGTTCCCGGCGCGCCTCCGCGTCGCGGCGCACCCCGCCGTCGGGGCGCTCGATCAGATCGGTGAAGTCGTCGAGATTAAGCGAGCTCATTCGCCGAACAGTACCGGCAGAGATCGAACGCGGCGGCGCCACGTCGACGGCACGTCATTGCGCCGATGAGCGAGGTCCCGTACGTACCGTTTAGGTACGTATTGTCGTGCGCCCTCATGGGCACGTCGTCGTGCGTCCTCATGGTCACGCCCCCAGGAGCCGCCCATGTCCCCCAACCCGGAGACGGCCGACGCGCGCCGCGCCGAGTGTCTCGGTGAACTCGCCCAGGGCACCGACCGGTTCCAGGAGCCCCGCCGCGAGGACTGCCCCTGGTGCGGCTCGAAGCGGCTGCGCACCCGGCTGCGCACGCCGGACCTGGTGCAGCACAAGCCGGGCACGTTCGCCGTCGACGAGTGCCGGGACTGCGCCCACGCCTTCCAGAACCCCCGCCTCACCGCCGAGGGGCTCGCCTTCTACCACCGCGACTTCCACGAGGGGCACCAGGGACTCGACGGCTTCGCCGAACGCCTCCTCGCCGCCCGCGGCAGCACCCGGCGCCACCGGGCCGCGGCCCGCGCGATGCTGCCCTTCCCGGAGCCGGAGAGCTGGCTCGACGTCGGCACCGGCCACGGCCATTTCCCGGAGGCGGCCAAGGAGGTCCACCCGTACACGTCGTTCGACGGCCTCGACCCCACCCGGCGGGTCGAGAAGGCACGGGCCGCGGGCCGTATCGAGGAGGCCCACCGCGGTCGGCTCACCGACCCGGAGATCATCGAGCGGCTGCGCTCCCGCTACGACGTCGTCAGCATGTTCCACCATCTGGAGCACACCCCCGACCCGCGCGCGGAACTGCGCGCCGCGCTGACAGTGCTGCGCCCCGGCGGCCATCTGCTCATCGAAGTCCCCGACCCCGACTGTGCGTTCGGTGCGCTGCTCGGCAAGTGGTGGGTGTCGTACGGCCAGCCCCGCCACCTCCATCTGATGCCGCTGAGCAATCTGCTGGCCGAGCTGGAGGCCCTGGGCTGCGTGATCGTCACCACGAACCGGCGCGAGCCGCACACGCCCTACGACATCGCGGGCGCCCTCGCCCTGGCCCTGGCCCGGGTGCTGCCCGCCCCGGACGCCCCGTGGCGGGCGGTCCCGCCGACGGGCTTCCAGCGCCGGCTGCGCACGGCGCTGGTGGCGGCCGGCGCACCCCTGGTGGCCACGGCCACGGCTCTGGACCACACACTGGCACCCGTGCTGCGGCGCACCCGCTTCTCCAACGCCTACCGGATCGTCGCGCGCAGGTCGGGGTCAGCCGCGTAGCGTCAGGGCCTGTCCGGCGACTACCAGCAGGATGTGCTCGCACTCGGCCGCGAATGCCGTGTTCAGCCGGCCGAGTTCGTCGCGGTAGCGGCGGCCGGACGCGGTCGCGGGGACGATGCCGGAGCCGACCTCGTTCGAGACGGCGACGACCGTGCGGCGCGTCTCACGGACCGCCGCCGCGAGTTCCTCCACCCGTGCCCGCAGCGCCCGCTCACCGCCTCCCGCCCACTCCGCGTCGTCCCACGCGTTCACCGCGTCCATCCCGTCGGTCAGCCACAGCGACAGACAGTCGATCAGCAGCGGCGGCCCATCCTGCCGCAGCAGCGGTACGAGGTTGCAGGTCTCGGCGGTGTGCCAGGACCCGGGCCGCCGCTTCCGGTGCGCGGCCACCCGCGCCGCCCATTCCGTGTCCCCGTTCCGCGACCCGCCTGTCGCCACGTACAGCACGTCCGGGAACGCCTCGAGCCGCCGCTCCGCCTCCACCGACTTGCCCGACCGCGCCCCGCCGAGCACAAGAGTGCGTCGCGGTACGTCCGGTACGTGCTTGTAGGCGCCGACGGTCAGGGTGGTCGCGTCCGGTACCGCCCTCGCTCCCGCCGCCGCGAGCCGTCGCCCGAGCTCCGCACCCGGCGGCACGTCGTGATCGAGATGCACGGCGATGACATCGGTGGTCGGCCCGGCCGCCCCCACCGCCCGCAGCTTCGCCAGCCCATCGGGACGCCCCACGACGTCCGCGACCACCATGTCGTACGGCTCCGCGGACTCCTGGAGGCCCGCGGGCGCCGCGCCCGGCGGCAGATACAGCAGCCGCAGTCCGTCGGGACCGGTCACCGCGTACCCCGTGCCCGGCCCGTCCATCGCCAGTGCCTGCACCCGGTGCCCGGTCAGCAGCGCCAACTCCCGTCCGTCCGGCACCCGCCCGGGCTGCGGCAGGCCCGCCGGGACCTCGACCGGGGGACCCTCGTGCGGATGCGACAGCAGCACCTGCCGTACGCCGGCCAGCGAGTGCCCCGCCCGCGCGGCCGCGAACGCCGCGCCCGGGGTGAGGTCCAGCAGCAGGGTCCCGTCCACGAGCACGGCGGTCGCCCCGCGCACCTCCTCCCCGAGCGCACGCGCGCAGGACGCGCAGGGACAGTCGGGGCGGGGGAGTCCCGCGGGGGCGCCGGTGCCGAGCAAAGTCACTTCCACGGACCTGATTTTCGCGTGTCGCCGCAGGTCTTGCGCGTCCGAGGCCCCGTAAGGGCGCGAGCGGTGACATGAGCGGCTCCACCGCACGGGGGCGACCGGCCACAGATGGCCGTCAGCTCTACGGAGGACCCCCGGTCCTCTGACCATGCGCCCGGCGGAGCGCATAGGCTCAGGGCAGGAGCCGGACCAAGATCCGGCTTCTGCTCTGCATGTGCTCACATCTGGGAGGCGTACATGGCGGCATGGACGTGGCGGTTCGAGAAGGCCGACGGGACGGAGGTCCAGCCCGCGGTCGCGCCCGAGGAGTTCACCACACAGGGAGACGCCGAGTCCTGGATCGGGGAGCACTGGAAGGAACTGCTCGCCGGTGGCGCCGACCAGGTGCGGCTGTTCGAGGAGGGCACGGAGATCTACGGCCCGATGAGCCTGCACGCCGACGAGTGACTGTCCGTCGGGCGAGGGCCGCGAGGGCCCTCGCCCACCCCCGCTACTGCTCGCCCAGGGTGACCTCGGCCGTCTTCCGAGTCCCGTTCCGCAGGTACGTCACCGTCGTCTTCTGACCCGGCTTCTCGGCGGCCAGGGCCACGGAGAGGGACGTGATCGTGGTGATGTCCGTGTCACCCAACCTGGTGATGACGTCCCCGGCCTGAAGGCCCGCCTTGTCGGCCGCGCCCCCGTTCTTGACGTCCACCACCGCGACGCCGACCGGCTGGGTGGCGGCGTTCACCACCGTACGGCCGGTGATGTTGAGCGCGGCCCGTCCCGAGTGAGTGACCTTGCCGTTCTTGATGATCTGGCCGGCGATCGTCTTCACCGTGTACGCCGGGATCGCGAACCCGATGCCGGGCGCCGCGCCGCCCCCGAGGTCGGGGTCGATCGCGGCCAGCGTGGGAATGCCGATGACCTGGCTCTTGAGATCGACCAGGGCGCCCCCGCTGTTTCCCGGGTTGATCGCCGCCGAGGTCTGCACCATGTTCGCGATGGTGGCGCCCGTACCGCCGTCGGTGGCCACCTCGCTGACGGTCCGTCCGGTCGCCGACACGATCCCCTGGGTCACACTCGACGCCAGACCGAGCGGCGAGCCCATCGCGAGCACGATCTGCCCCACCTCGACCTTGGCCGAGTCCCCGAAGACGGCCGCCTTCAGCCCGGGCGGCACCTTGTCCAGCTTGATGACGGCGAGGTCCTGCGCCGGGTACGAGGAGACGAGGCTCGCGGTGAGCGGGTTCTCGCTGCCGGCGGTGGTCACCGCGAACGTCTTCTCGTTCCCGACCACGTGCGCGTTGGTGACGACATGGCCCCTGTCGTCGTACACCACTCCGGACCCGAGGGACTGTCCGGCCCGGATCTGCACGACGGACGGCAGCGCGTCCTTGATGACCCTCTGGTACTCGCTCTGCAGATCGCCCGCCGCCACCGGGCGTCCGGACGCGGTGGGCGTCGCGGCGTCCTTCCTGGCGGGGGAGGCGGAGTCGGTACAGCCACCGATCAGCACCAGGGAACAGACGAGGAGCGGGGCGCACAGCCGGCGAAGCGCACGGGTACGGGAAGCGTCCATGCCCCGAGTCTCCCCTCGGGGCGTATGCCCGGCTTTTCCGGTGCGTCCGAACGGGTCCGGTGCCGCCTCAGCCCCGCACACCGCACAGGTGCAGCAGCGCGGCCACCCGCCGGTACGGATCCGTACGCCCCGCCCGTTCCTCCGCGGCCAGCAGGCTCTCCACGTCCTGAGGGATCTCCGCCCCGTCGGCAGCCGTGTCCGTGAAGACACGCACCCCGTACCACGCGTGCAGCGGCGCCCCGATCCCCGCCAGCGTCGCGGTCAGCGCCTCCAGCCGGTCGGCCCGTACGTCGAGCCCGAGCCGGTTGCTATAGGTGGTGGTGTCGAAGGCGGCGAGCGCCGTACCCCAGTCCCCGGACAGCCCGGGCCGCATCGCCAGCGCGTCCCCGTTCCGCACGAGCAGGGACAGCAGCCCGCCGGGGGCGAGCATCCTGGCGAGCCCGGCCAGCAGGGCGTCCGGCTCCTCGACGTACATCAGTACGCCGTGGCACAGCACCACGTCGAAGCTTCCCGGCAGGAAGTGCACCCCGGTGTCCCGGCCGTCGCCCTCGATGATCCGTACCCGCTCCCGGATACCCTCCGGCTCGGCGGACAGGGCCTCGCGGGCCACGGCGACCATCCGCTGGTCCTGCTCGAGGCCGGTGATGCGGTGCCCGGCCCGCGCCAGGCGCAGCGCCTGGGTGCCCTGTCCCATCCCCACGTCGAGCACCCGCAGCCGCCGGCCGACCGGGAACCGCCCGGCTATCTGCTCGTCGAGCTGCCGGGCCACCAGCTCCTGCCGTACGACATCACGCAGACCCCCCAGCTTGCTCAGCCAGGCCTCAGCCGCACCCGCGGAGAAGGAATCCGTGCTCAGGGCCGCTCTCCGCGCTTGACCTTCGGCTTCGGCAGCCGGAGCCGGCGCATCTGCAGGGAGCGCATCAGCGCGTAGGGAATCGCGCCACGCTTGTTCTGGTCCGGGAAGCGCTCGTTCAGCCGCTTCCGCAGCCGGAAGCCGGAGAGGAGCGAGTCGAGCACGATCAGCACGATCACGACGAGCCACAGCAGCAGCGCGATGTTCTGCAGCGCGGGCACCCGCACGATGCTCAGCACAAGGATGACCACGGCCATCGGCAGGAAGAACTCGGCGACGTTGAAGCGGGCGTCGACGTAGTCGCGCGCGAACTTGCGGACCGGGCCCCTGTCCCGCGCCGGCAGATAACGCTCGTCACCGCCGGCGAGCGCCTGCCGCTGCCGCTCCATGTGGGCGCGGCGCTCATCGCGCTGCCGCTTGGCGGCGTCCTTGCGCGTCGTCGGCGTGTTGGCCACGCTGCGCCGCTGGGACTGGGCCTCACTGCGCTTGGGCGTGGGGCGGCCCTTCGGGGCCTGCGGGTCACGGGGCTGCTTGGAGTCGGTCACCGGCGCCTTGTCGGCGGGGGCCTTCTCTTCCTTGGCACGGCTACGGAACACAAAACCCAAGGGTAAGGGGTCTGCCCGCATGGACCCCAGCCGAGTGGGGAACGATCCGGCAACACCGGACGTCTGTACTGGGACAGAGGGGCCTCAAAAGGAAGACCGCCGACGTTCTTCCGGAAGGCGGCTGAGGGAATCCGGGAGTCACCCCGTACGTAACCTCGGGGGACACCTACTCCCTACGCCGGAGCGGGATCGTACGCAGTCGTCCTTGGGGATGACCGCATCCGTTCCCGAACAGTGCGGTAATGGATGCAGGGCCCGTACTGTGGTCCTGTCGCAGACTTGTGAGCTGGAGTCCGTCAGAAGGGGGCGCGCGAAGCCCATGAGCGGTGTCATGAAGCGTATGGGGATGATCTTCCGCGCGAAGGCGAACAAGGCCCTTGACCGGGCCGAGGACCCGCGCGAGACCCTCGATTACTCGTACCAGAAGCAGCTGGAGCTGCTGCAGAAAGTGCGTCGCGGTGTTGCGGACGTGGCGACCAGTCGCAAGCGCCTGGAGCTCCAGCTCAACCAGCTGCAGCAGCAGTCGTCGAAGCTGGAGGACCAGGGCCGCAAGGCGCTCGCGCTCGGCCGCGAGGACCTGGCCCGTGAGGCGCTGTCCCGGCGTGCCGCGCTCCAGCAGCAGGTGACGGACCTGGAGACCCAGCACCAGACCCTGCAGGGCGAGGAGGAGAAGCTCACCCTGGCGGCCCAGCGCCTCCAGGCGAAGGTGGACGCCTTCCGCACCAAGAAGGAGACCATCAAGGCGACGTACACGGCGGCCCAGGCGCAGACCCGGATCGGCGAGGCCTTCTCCGGTATCTCCGAGGAGATGGGCGACGTCGGCCTGGCGATCCAGCGTGCCGAGGACAAGACGGCCCAGCTGCAGGCCCGCGCCGGCGCGATCGACGAACTCCTCGCCTCCGGTGCCCTGGACGACCCCTCCGGCATGGCCAAGGACGACATCCAGGCCGAGCTGGACCGGCTCTCCGGTGGTACGGATGTGGAGCTGGAGCTGCAGCGCATGAAGGCGGAGCTGGCCGGCGGCTCGTCCGCAGAGCGGCAGGCGATCGAGGGCGGCCAGGGTCAGGGCCAGTCCCAGTCCCAGTCCCAGGACACTCCGCGCTTCGACAAGCAGTAAGCCACTCATCATCCGCCGGGTCCCACGCCTGAGGAGGGCGACATGATCGTACGGATCATGGGGGAGGGGCAGGTGAAGCTGGACAACGCCCACTTCACCGAGCTGAACAAACTGGACGACGAACTGCTCCGGGAGATGGAGAACGGGGACGAGCCGGGCTTCCGCCGCACCCTGAACGCCCTCCTGGACGCGGTTCGCCGCCTGGGGACCCCGCTCCCGGACGACTCGTTGGAGCCGTCGGAACTGATCCTTCCGTCCCCGGACGCAAGCCTGGCGGAGGTCCGTGAACTGCTGAACGACGACGGGCTGATCCCAGGCTGAGGCTTCTTCGGCTGCCGGGCATGAGCCGGGCCCGGGGGCGGCAGCCCCTGAACCGCACGCCCGGCGCCGGGCACCGGACGACGCCGGTTCCATCCCTCGTCGGCGCCCCGTAACGTGAACGCGTGAGCACACTGGAACGCACCAGGGACGGCCTGCGCGCCCACCCCCTGGCCCTGGACGCCGTACTCGCGTTCGGCGTTCTCGCCTGCATGGTCTGCGGCTCCTTCGTCGACCCCCACACCGAAGGCAACCCCACGTGGGGCGTTCGCAGCCCGGATGCCCTCAGCCTCACCCTCATCGTGTTCTCGGCGGCGGCCCTGGTGTACCGCCGTCGCAATCCCATGGCCGTCCTCGCCGTCACGGCCGCCTTCTCCGTCGTGGAACTCGTCACCGCCGACCCCCGAGCCCCTGTCGCGATGTCCGCGGTCGTCGCCCTCTACACCGTCGCCGCCACCACCGACCGCCCCACCACCTGGCGCGTCGGCCTGCTCACCATGACCGTGCTCACCGCCACGGCCATGCTCGGCGGCCCCCTCCCGTGGTACGCCCAGGAAAACCTCGGCATCTTCGCCTGGACGGGGATGGCCGCGGCCGCCGGCGACGCCGTCCGCAGCCGCCGCGCCTTCGTGCACGCCATCAGGGAGCGTGCCGAGCGGGCGGAGCGCACCCGCGAGGAAGAGGCCCGCCGCCGCGTCGCCGAGGAACGGCTGCGCATCGCCCGCGACCTGCACGACGTGGTCGCCCACCACATCGCCCTGGTCAATGTGCAGGCGGGAGTGGCGGCGCACATCATGGACAAGCGGCCCGACCAGGCGAAGGAAGCCCTCGCCCACGTCCGCGAGGCCAGCCGGTCCGCGCTCAACGAACTCCGCGCCACCGTCGGTCTGCTCCGGCAGTCCGGCGACCCCGAGGCCCCCACCGAGCCCGCGCCCGGTCTCGCCCTCCTCGACGAACTCGCCGACACCTTCCGCAACGCCGGTCTCCCCGTCGAGATCGCCCGCGCCGACCAGGGCACCACCCTGCCCGCCGCCGTCGACCTCGCCGCGTACCGCGTCATCCAGGAAGCCCTCACCAATGTGCAGAAACACGCGGGCCAAACGGCGAAGGCCGAGGTCAGCGTCGTACGCGTGGGACCGAATGTGGAGATCACGGTCCTCGACAACGGCACGGGCGAGGGCGCCGGACCCGAGAACGGCGGACCCCGGAACGCCGACGGACACGGCGGGCACGGCCTGCTCGGCATGCGGGAGCGCGTCACCGCACTGCGCGGCGCCCTCACCGCCGGTCCCCGCTACGGAGGCGGGTTCCGGGTCCATGCGATCCTGCCGCTCGAGAACAACGCGACGGCCGCAGCCGGGGAGACCGTATGACCCGCACCCAGGGAGGGCCCGTATGACCATCCGTGTCCTGCTCGCCGACGACCAGGCGCTGCTCCGCAGCGCCTTTCGTGTGCTCGTCGACTCGGAGCCGGACATGGAGGTGGTGGGCGAGGCGTCCGACGGCGCGGAGGCGGTCCGGCTGGCCAGGGAACAGCGTGCCGACGTCGTCCTCATGGACATCCGGATGCCCGGTACGGACGGCCTCGCCGCCACCCGCCTGATCAGCGCCGACCCCGGCCTCGCCCAGGTCCGGGTGGTCATACTGACCACCTTCGAGGTCGACGACTACGTCGTGCAGTCGCTGCGCGCCGGGGCGTCCGGGTTCCTCGGCAAGGGGTCCGAGCCCGAGGAACTCCTCAACGCCATCCGGGTCGCCCACGGCGGTGAGGCGCTGCTGTCGCCCACCGCCACCAAGGGGCTCATCGCCCGGTTCCTCGCCCAGGGCGACGGCGAGGACGACGGACGCGACCCGGCCCGCTCCGACCGGCTCGACACACTCACCGGCCGGGAGCGCGAAGTGCTCGTCCAGGTCGCCGGCGGCCACTCCAACGACGAGATCGCCGAGCGTCTGGAGGTCAGCCCGCTGACGGTGAAGACGCACGTCAACCGGGCCATGGCCAAGCTGGGCGCACGCGACCGGGCGCAGCTCGTGGTCATCGCGTACGAGTCCGGGCTGGTACGCCCCAGGGTGGAGTGAGCGGGCCCCGGTCCGGTACATCCACGGGTGGAGCGACCTCCATCTGGCCGTACTGCGCCCGCAGTAGGCGGCGGATAAGGAAATGGACCCTGGGGCGACGGAACGGGGTCGTTCGATGGCTCAGGGTGTAGGGGTGGGCGCTCACATGCGCTCCCAACCTTCCGCTCAGCCACAGAGAGAGACGCCGACCCATGTCCTGGCTGTCCCGATTCAGCCTCGCGCAACGGGCCCTGATAGGGCTGATGTCGATCGTCGCGATCGTCTTCGGCGCGATCGCGATCCCCCAGCTCAAGCAGCAACTCCTGCCCACCATCAACCTGCCCGTCGTGTCCGTCCTGGCGCCGTACCAGGGCGCGTCCCCCGACGTGGTCGAGAAGCAGGTCGTCGAGCCGCTCGAGAACACCCTGAAGGCCGTCTCCGGCATCAAGGGCGTCACCTCCACGGCGAGCGAGGGCAACGCCGTCATCCAGGCGTCCTTCGACTACGGCAACGACACCAAGCAGCTCGTCGCCGATGTCCAGCAGGCCGTCAACCGGGCGCGCACCCAGCTCCCGAACTCGGTCGACCCGCAGGTCATCGCCGGTTCGACGGACGACATCCCGACCGTCATCCTCGCGGTCACCTCGAACAAGGACCAGCAGTCCCTGGCCGACCAGCTCGACAAGACGGTCGTCCCCGCGCTGAAGGACATCGGCGGCGTCGGCCAGGTGACCGTGAACGGCGTACGGGACCTCCAGGTCACCGTCACGCCCGATGACGCGAAGCTCGCGCAGGCCGGGCTGACCTCGGTCGCGCTCGGCCAGGCCCTGCAGGCGGGCGGAGCGACCGTCCCGGCGGGCTCCTTCGACGAGAACGGCAGCAACCGCACGGTCCAGGTCGGCGGCGGCCTCACCTCGCTGCAGCAGATCCAGGACCTGATGGTCACGGGCGAGGCCGGCAAGAAGCCCGTACGCCTCGGTGACGTCGCCACGGTCAAGGAGGAGGAGGCCAAGGCCGACTCCATCACCCGTACGGACGGCAAGCCCAGCCTCGCCGTGACCGTCACCATGGACCACGACGGCAGTGCGGTCTCCATCTCCAAGGCGGTCAAGGACAAGCTGCCCGGCCTGCGCAAGGACCTCGGCTCCGGCGCCACCATCACCGTGGTCAGCGACCAGGGCCCGGCGGTGTCCAAGTCCATCGACGGACTGACGACCGAGGGTGCGCTGGGTCTGCTCTTCGCGGTCCTGGTGATCCTGGTCTTCCTCGCGTCGCTCCGCTCGACCCTCGTCACGGCAGTGAGCATTCCGCTCTCCGTCGTCCTGGCGCTGATCGTCCTGTGGACGCGCGACGTGTCGCTGAACGTGCTCACGCTCGGTGCGCTGACCATCGCCATCGGCCGGGTCGTCGATGACTCGATCGTGGTCCTGGAGAACATCAAGCGGCACCTCGGCTACGGCGAGGAGCGCCACTCGGCGATCCTCACCGCGGTCCGCGAGGTGGCCGGCGCGGTGACCTCGTCCACGCTGACGACGGTGGCCGTCTTCCTGCCGGTCGGTCTGGTCGGCGGCATGGTGGGCGAGCTTTTCGGCTCGTTCTCCCTGACCGTGACGGCGGCCCTGCTGGCCTCGCTGCTGGTGTCGCTGACGGTCGTCCCGGTCCTGTCGTACTGGTTCCTGAGCGCCCCCAAGGGAATGTCCGAGGACGCGGAGGAAGCGCGCCGCGCGGCGGAGGAGAAGGAGGCGAAGAGCCGTCTGCAGCGCTTCTACGTGCCGGTCCTGCGCTTCGCGACCCGGCGCCGTCTCACCAGTGTGGCGATCGCGGTGGTCGTCCTGATCGCCACCTTCGGCATGGCGCCCCTGCTGAAGACCAACTTCTTCGACCAGGGCGAGCAGCAGGTCCTCACCATCAAGCAGCAGCTGAAGCCGGGCACGAGCCTGGCGGCGACGGACGTCCAGGCCAAGAAGATCGAGAAGATGCTCGACGGGGTGAAGGGCGTCAAGGACTACCAGGCCACGGTCGGCTCGTCCGGCTTCCTGGCGGCGTTCGGCGGCAGCACCGACACCAACCACGCGTCGTACTCGGTCATGGTGGACAGCTCCGCGAAGTACAAGGACGTGCAGAACCGCATCGAGGACGGGCTGGCCAAGCTGTCCGGGATCGGTACGACCACGGTGTCGGCCGGGGACGGCTTCGGCAACCAGGATCTGAGCGTGGTCGTGAAGGCGGCCGACGCGGACGTGCTGCGCAAGGCGTCGGAGCAGGTCCGGGCCGAGGTCGCGAAGCTCAAGGACGTCACGGACGTGTCCAGCGACCTGGCGCAGAGCGTGCCGCGTATCTCGGTCAAGGCCAACTCCCGTGCGGCGGCGGCCGGTCTCAACGACCAGACGCTCGGCGCGGCAGTCGCACAGGCCGTACAGGGCACGAAGACCGGCACGGCGATCCTGGGCGACACCGAGCGGGACATCGTCATCAAGTCGGCGAAGCCGGCCGAGACCCTGGACCAGCTGAAGAAGCTGCAGCTGGGTCCGGTGAAGCTGGGTGACGTCGCGACGGTCCAGCTGGTGGACGGCCCGGTGTCGATGACCCGGATCGACGGCCAGCGGGCGGCGACGATCACGGCCCGGCCGACCGGTGACAACACGGGCGGGGTCAGCTCGCAGCTCCAGTCGAAGATCAACGCGCTGAAGCTTCCGGCGGGCGCCAAGGCGCAGATCGGCGGCGTCACGTCCGACCAGAACGACGCGTTCAAGAACCTGGGCCTGGCGATGCTGGCCGCGGTGGCGATCGTGTTCATGCTGCTGGTGGCGACGTTCCGCAGCCTGGTGCAGCCGCTCATCCTGCTCGTCTCGATCCCGTTCGCGGCGACGGGTGCGATCGGCCTCCTGGTCGCCACCGGCACCCCGATGGGCGTGCCGGCGATGATCGGCATGCTGATGCTGATCGGCATCGTGGTGACGAACGCGATCGTGCTGATCGACCTGATCAACCAATACCGGAAGCAGGGTTACGGCATCGTGGAGGCCGTGGTGGAGGGAGGCCGTCACCGTCTCCGCCCGATCCTGATGACGGCGATGGCGACGATCTTCGCGCTGCTCCCGATGGCCGCGGGCGTCACGGGCGAGGGCGGCTTCATCGCGCAGCCGCTGGCGGTGGTGGTGATCGGCGGCCTGGTCACCTCGACCGTGCTGACCCTCCTGCTGGTCCCGACCCTGTACGCGATGCTGGAACTCCGCAAGGAGCGCCGCGCGAAGAAGAAGGCGGCGAAGCGGGAGAAGAAGGCGGGGGTGACGGCACAGGCGAGGGAGTCCGGGGAGCCGGAACCCGCCGGGGTGTAGTCCCGCGTGCCGGGGGCCGCGTACCCCGGCACTTCTGCCCATGACGGGAGGCCCGGTCCGCACGAATGCGCGGACCGGGCCTCCTGTCAGATGCGAAGCCGGGGAACTACGGCAGCGTCAGCATCCGCTCCAGTGCCAGCTTCGCGAACGCCTCCGTCTCCTTGTCGACCTGGATGCGGTTGACCAGGTTCCCCTCGGCCAGGGACTCCAGCGCCCACACCAGATGCGGCAGGTCGATGCGGTTCATCGTCGAGCAGAAGCAGACCGTCTTGTCGAGGAAGACGATCTCCTTGCCCTCCGGCGCGAAACGGTTCGCCAGTCGGCGTACGAGGTTCAGCTCGGTACCGATCGCCCACTTGGAGCCGGCCGGTGCCGCCTCCAGCGTCTTGATGATGTGCTCGGTCGAGCCGACGTGGTCCGCCGCTGCCACGACTTCGTGCTTGCACTCCGGGTGGACCAGCACGTTCACACCCGGGATCCGCTCGCGCACGTCGTTCACCGAGTCCAGGTTGAAGCGCCCGTGCACCGAGCAGTGGCCCCGCCACAGGATCATCTTCGCGGCGCGCAGCTGCTCGGCGGTCAGTCCGCCGTTCGGCTTGTGCGGGTTGTAGACGACACAGTCGTCGAGCGACATGCCCATGTCCCGCACCGCCGTGTTCCGGCCCAGGTGCTGGTCCGGCAGGAACAGGACCTTCTCGCCCTGCTCGAACGCCCACTCAAGGGCACGCTTCGCGTTCGAGGACGTGCAGATCGTGCCGCCGTGCTTGCCGGTGAACGCCTTGATGTCCGCGGAGGAGTTCATGTAGGAGACGGGTACGACCTGCTCGGCGATGCCCGCCTCGGTCAGCACGTCCCAGCACTCGGCGACCTGCTCGGCCGTCGCCATGTCGGCCATGGAGCAGCCCGCCGCCAGGTCCGGCAGGACCACCTTCTGGTCGTCGGACGTCAGGATGTCCGCCGACTCCGCCATGAAGTGCACACCGCAGAACACGATGTACTCGGCCTCCGGCCGTGCCGCGGCGTCCCGGGCCAGCTTGAAGGAGTCGCCCGTGACGTCGGCGAACTGGATGACCTCGTCGCGCTGGTAGTGGTGGCCGAGCACGAAGACCTTGTCGCCGAGCTTCTCCTTGGCCGCGCGGGCGCGCTCGACCAGGTCCGGGTCGGACGGCGAGGGCAGGTCGCCGGGACACTCGACGCCCCGTTCGCTCCTCGGGTCGGCCTCACGGCCGAGCAGCAGCAGGGCGAGGGGCGTCGGCTGTACGTCGAGCTCCTGGGTCTGGGCGGTGGTCACGACACGCACCCTTTCTGTTCTGCGGCTCGTCGGCCCGGAGGCGGGCCGACGGGACATGCGGGACAAAGCCTTTTCGTCGAATTGACGCTATCTATCATAACTGCTTCACGTCAGTTTGACGATGGCGATAGCGTCGATGTGACGTGAATCCCGGTGCGCTCCGACACGTTCCGGTCGCCCGCCGTCCACAGGTCGCTGTCCGTGTTTCGGCGCATGTGCGAGCATGAAAAAAGAAGCCAAGGGAAAACCGCGTGCAGGGCCCGGAATGAATCCGCGGCCACGCCGGTTGCACTCGTCGGCAAGCAGTCTCCGTACAACCCGGGAGAGATGTAGATGTCCGTACAGGACGAGACCACCACCGTCACCGACGGCATCATCCTGACCGACGCCGCCGCGGCCAAGGTCAAGGCCCTGCTCGACCAGGAAGGCCGTGACGACCTGGCGCTGCGCGTCGCGGTCCAGCCCGGCGGCTGCTCCGGCCTGCGCTACCAGCTCTTCTTCGACGAGCGTGCCCTCGACGGCGACGTGGAGAAGGACTTCGGCGGGGTCAAGGTCGTCACCGACCGCATGAGTGCTCCGTACCTGGGTGGCGCCACCATCGACTTCGTCGACACCATCGAGAAGCAGGGCTTCACCATCGACAACCCGAACGCGACGGGCTCCTGCGCCTGCGGCGACTCCTTCAGCTGAGCACCCGCCACATCACCGGCAACCGGTAGGCGTACAAAGGCGGCGTCCCCTCGACGGGGACGCCGCCTTTGCGCATCCGTGCTCCGCCTGGCGCCTACTGCGGCTGCATCGCCCCCGCACCGGTGGAGGAGGACGCCTTCGGCAGCGTGCCCGCCGTCTCCTCAGGGATCCGCTTGCCGTCCGAGCCGACCACCTCGCGGTCGCCGAGCGGCGCCTTCAGGTGCAGCGTCTCGTGATAGATCTTGGCGATCATGATGCAGACCTTGCCCTGCCAGGGCGTCTCGGTCACGGTCACCGTCACCTTGCCGGAACTCTCGCTCACGGACGCCGAGTAGTCGGCGCACACCCCGCCCTCGTAGGCGATGGTGAGGTCCTTGTCGTCTGCGGTGTAGCCCATCACCTTCACATCCCGCTTCGTGGGCGCCGACGACGGCTGGTCGCCCGGTCCGCTCGTGCGGGGAACCGGAGTCCCGCTCGGCTGCCCCGGCGGCTGCGGCGCGGCCAGATACTGCGGGTCGATCGCGGGATGCGTCACCGTGAAGTCGCTCTCCCCGGCCGGCCGTACCTGGAACAGCCATGACGGCACCAGCACCGCCTTCCCACTCACCGAGTGCCTGGCCAGCCCGAACACCGCACTCTCCACGGGCGCCGACGCACGCTTCGGCGCCGCGGTGGACGACTTGCACGGAACCTCGTCCCGGTCCTTCACCGGTACGGGGCTGGCGCAGCCGCCGATGCCCTTGCGGCCGTACGACGTCTTCGCGCCGTTCATCAGGTCCAGCGTCTTCTTCGCCCCGATGACGGGATAGGTGTCGCCCTTCACCGGCGTCTTCAGGCTGCCGCTGCCGCCGATGACCTTGCCCTCGGAGCTGATCTGGAGCCCGGTGGTCCAGCCGTCGGTCGGCAGCCCGCCCACCGTCGGGTCGGCGTTCACCACCCGTACCCGGTTCATGAGCTGCGACGCGTCCAGTTTGGCGTCGTCCTGGCCTACCGCCTTGAGTACGGGAGCGGCCGCCTTCTTCGCCGCCTCCTCGCTCACCGGCCCCGGACGCGCACCCGCCATCCCGGACCCGACCGGCCCGCACGTCTTGCTGGCGCAGTTGCCGGTTCCCTGTATGTACGAGCTGAACGTCCACATCCCCGGCGCGTCCCTGTTCACCCGCAGATTCGGATCGGCGCCGTCCTTCGTGGCCCCCACCTGCCAGGTGTCACCGACGAGCCTCGGTGTGCCGCTCAGGTCCAGCGCCTTGGCGAGCCGGGCCACCTCGTCCCGCGTCACCTCGCCCTTCGCCCAGTACACGGGCGCGGACTTCGGGCCGTCCGGAAGCTTGCCCTGCACGGTGTACGTCGTGCCGTACGGGTTGGGCTCGCCCACCGCGATGCCCGGTGCGCCGCCCTCGCTGTAGCCGTCCAGGGCCAGCGCCGGGGGAGTGCCGTCATCGCCCGGCGCCGAGGAGCCGCCCGAGCCGCCGGACGCCGTCGCGGCGAGATAGGCCCCGCCGCCCCCGACGAGCAGGACCGCGGCCGCCACCGAGGCGACCACCACCGGAGAGCGCCGCAGGCGCGGCGTCGTCCCCTCCGCGTCCTCGGTGACCTCGGTGGCGTCACTCGCGTCGTCGGGTCGCTCGGTGTTCACCGCATCGCTCCTTCGGCTCCACTGCTGTCCCAGCAGACCCCGCCGTACCGCACAAGGCCACAGCAAGGTCGTACACCGCCTCCCCTATACGGGGGACGGCGATGGGACGCAGCGGGGGAGCGCACGGTTCCCTCGCCTCCGCGCCCGGCCCCCTAGGGCGGCCCGTCAGTCCCCGTAGTCGGACATCGCGTCCAGGAGGCGGGCCGAGGCCGGCGGAACGCTGACTCCGTGGATCAGGGACGGGGAGACCGGCGGGTGAGCGGTCTTCGAGGGCGCGGCCCAGTGCGGTGCCATACGGGCGCAGTCGCCGCGCAGTGACGCCAGATCTCCTTCCAGGTCGAGCGGGGCAGTGCCATGGACCTCGATCTTCGTCATGATGGAACCGTAGGCACGACGGAGCCCACGAAGAAAGATCTACTATCGGGTAGTTTTGCCTCCTTCAGAGGGCCGGGCCGACCCGGTAGCGTGAACTGTCAATCCCCCTCCGCCACAGGAGCGTGTCCTCGCCGTGCGTATCGCAGTCACCGGCTCCATCGCCACCGACCACCTCATGACCTTCCCCGGCCGCTTCGCCGACCAGCTCGTCGCGGACCAGCTGCACACGGTCTCCCTCTCCTTCCTGGTCGACCGCCTCGACGTACGGCGCGGCGGGGTGGGGGCGAACATCGCCTTCGGCATGGGGCAGCTCGGCACCCGTCCGATCCTGGTCGGCGCGGCCGGTTCGGACTTCGACGAGTACCGGGCGTGGCTGGACCGGCACGGGGTGGACACGGCGTCCGTGCGCATCTCCGAGACCCAGCACACGGCCCGCTTCGTGTGCACCACGGACGCCGACCACAACCAGATCGGCTCCTTCTACACCGGCGCGATGAGCGAGGCCCGGCTCATCGAGCTCAAGACGGTCGCCGACCGCGTGGGCGGGCTTGATCTGGTGCTGATCGGCGCCGACGACCCGGAGGCGATGCTGCGCCACACGGAGGAGTGCCGCTCCCGGGCCATCCCGTTCGCCGCCGACTTCTCGCAGCAGATCGCGCGCATGAACGGCGACGAGATCCGGATACTGCTGGACGGGGCGACCTTCCTCTTCTCCAATGAGTACGAGAAGGGGCTCATCGAGACCAAGACGGGCTGGTCGGACGCCGAGATCCTGGCGAAGGTGGGCCACCGGGTGACCACGCTCGGCTCGCGGGGCGTGCGCATCGAGCGGTCCGGTGAGGACCCCATCGAGGTCGGCGTGCCCGAGGAGACGGCGAAGGTCGACCCGACGGGCGTCGGAGACGCCTTCCGCGCGGGCTTCCTGTCGGGCCTGGCCTGGGGCGTCCCGCTGGAGCGCGCGGCCCAGGTCGGCTGCATGCTCGCGACGCTGGTCATCGAGACGCTGGGCACCCAGGAGTACCAGCTGCGCCGTGCTCACTTCATGGACCGCTTCACCAAGGCGTACGGGGACGAGGCGGCGGTGGAGGTCCAGGAGCACCTGGCCTGACGCCGGGGCGGGGCGGGTGCCTCCACGGGCGTACCCGCTACCCGTATGTACTTGCTCGTGCCTAGGAGAGCCGGCGGACCACGTACGCCGCACCCTTTTCCGCCGGCTCCTCCCCGACGTACTCCTGCCCCCGCATCTCGCACCAGGCGGGAATGTCCAGGCGGGCCGCCTCGTCGTCCGCGAGGACGCGGACCGTCCCGCCCACCGGCACGTCCCCGATGACCTTCGCCAGCTCGATCACCGGGAGCGGGCAGAGCTTGCCGAGGGCGTCGACGACGAGGGCGTCCTCCTGCGCAACCGTACGCGGGGCCGGCGCGCCGAGCTTCTCGCGTACCGTCGCCACCGCATCCGGCAGCACCGCGAGGAACCGGTCGACCTCCTCCGCCGGCGTCCCGGACGGCAGCGACACCCGGACGTTCCCCTCGCTCAGCACCCCCATCGCCTTCAGCACATGGCTCGGCGTCAGCGTGCTGCTCGTACAGGACGATCCGGACGACACAGAGAAGCCCGCACGGTCCAGCTCGTGCAGCAGTGCCTCCCCGTCGACATAGAGACAGGAGAAGGTGACGATCCCGGGCAGCCGACGGCCCGGGTCGCCCACCACCTCCACATCGGGGACCAGTTGCGGCACCCGGCCGCGGATCCGCTCCGTCAGCTCCCGCAGCCGTACCGCCTCCGCGGCCGCCTCCGCCTGCACCGCCCGCAGCGACGCCGCGGCCGCCACGATCGCCGGGATGTTCTCGAACCCGGCCGCCCGCCCCGACTCCCGCTCGTCCAGGGGCCCTTGAGGCGCGAACCGCACTCCCTTGCGCACGACGAGAAGCCCGACACCCGACGGTCCGCCCCATTTGTGCGCACTGGCCGTCAGTACCGACCAGTCGCCCTCCACCGGCCCCCAGCCCAGCGACTGTGCCGCGTCCACCAGCAGCGGCACCCCGGCCGCACGGCACACGGCGGCCACCTCGGCCACCGGCTGGACCGTCCCCACCTCGTGGTTGGCCGACTGGAGGCAGGCCAGCGCGGTGTCCGGTCGCAGCGCGGCCTCGTACGCCCCAGGGGTGACGGCTCCCGCGCGGGACACCGGCACCTGCGTCACCGTCCCGCCGTCCGTCTCGAACACCTCCGCCGAATGGAGTACCGAGGAATGTTCGACCGCTGACACGATCAGGTGGCGTCCGACCCGGCGCCGGCCCGCCAGCGCCCCCTCGACCCCGGAGTGCACCGCCCGTGTGCCGGACGGGGTGAACACCAGCTCGTCCGGGCGGCAGCCCACCGCCTCGGCGGACGCCTCGCGTGCCGCGTCCAGCAGGCGCCGGGCCCGGCGCCCCTCGCGGTACAGTCGGGCGGGATCGGCCCACCCCTCGTCGAGCGAGGCCTGCAGGGCCTGGCGGGCGACGGGATGCAAAGGAGCGGCGGACGCCGCGTCGAAGTAGGCCACACGGCAACGCTAACTCTTGCGAACACGCAGGTCTCCGAAGGGCCCGAAGGCTCCGTCAGATAAGAGCCGGAGCCGGTCATTCCATCCCTTCGGGGTGTCCGGCGGCGCGTTGGGTACCCTCCCCGCGCGCCCCCAAATAGCGTCCAGTAGGGTTTGGTCCGCATAAACATCCAAACCCCTGCCCGACGCAGGGCGGCGACCGACCAGCGAGAAGGCCAGGCCGCAGCCGTACAGCGCGGGCGAGACTCTCGGGAAGGCGCTACGTGAGTCCCAACGGCTCCGACCGCTCGCCGCGGCGCCCGATGCGGCGGAAGCTGCTGCAGGCATTGACCGCGGGCCTGGTCCTGGCGACCGCAACCGGTTGCACATACAAGGACTTCCCCCGCCTTGGTTTGCCCACCCCGGCCACGGAAGAGGCTCCGCGGATCCTCTCCCTGTGGCAGGGCTCCTGGGCTGCCGCGCTCGCCACCGGCGTGCTGGTCTGGGGCCTGATCCTGTGGAGCGCCATGTTCCACCGGCGCAGCCGCACCAAGGTCGAGGTTCCTCCGCAGACCCGGTACAACATGCCGATCGAGGCGCTGTACACGGTGGTCCCGCTCATCATCGTCTCGGTGCTCTTCTACTTCACGGCCCGCGACGAGACGAAGCTCCTCAGCCTCTCCAAGAAGCCCGACGTCACCATCAACGTCGTCGGCTACCAGTGGAGCTGGGGCTTCAACTACGTCACTCCGGTCCCCGGGGTGACGGGCGACGCGAAGACCGATCCGAATCTGAACGCGATTCCGGACCGGTTCAAGAACGACTTCCCGGCGAACGCCGGCGGTGTCTACGACTTCGGTACGCCCGCCACGCGGAACCCGCAGACCAACATGCCCGGCCCGACCCTCTGGCTCCCCAAGGGGAAGACGGTCCGCTTCGTCCTCACCTCGCGTGACGTCATCCACTCCTTCTGGGTGGTGCCGTTCCTGATGAAGATGGACGTCATCCCGGGCCACACCAATGCCTTCCAGGTGACCCCCAACGAGGAGGGAACCTTCAGGGGCAAGTGCGCCGAGCTCTGCGGCGTCGACCACTCCCGGATGCTGTTCAACGTGAAGGTCGTCTCCCCCGATCGCTACGAGCAGCACCTCAAGGACCTCGCCAAGAAGGGGCAGACCGGTTACATTCCCGCCGGCATCGCGCAGACGAGCCACGAGAAGAACCGGGAGACGAACAACCTGTGAGCATCCTCAACGAACCCCAGGGTGCCGCGGCAGCTGAGGACTCGTACGAGAACGAGCTGCCGGTCCGGCGCAGGCGACCCGGCAACGTCGTCGTCAAGTGGCTGACCACCACCGACCACAAGACGATCGGCACGCTGTATCTGGTCACGTCGTTCGCCTTCTTCCTCATCGGCGGCGTCATGGCCCTGCTCATGCGCGCCGAGCTGGCCCGTCCGGGCCTGCAGATCATGTCGAACGAGCAGTTCAACCAGGCGTTCACGATGCACGGCACGATCATGCTGCTGATGTTCGCGACGCCGCTGTTCGCAGGCTTCGCGAACTGGATCATGCCGCTGCAGATCGGCGCGCCCGACGTGGCGTTCCCGCGGCTGAACATGTTCGCCTACTGGCTCTACCTGTTCGGCTCGACCATCGCGGTCGGTGGCTTCCTCACCCCGCAGGGCGCGGCCGACTTCGGCTGGTTCGCCTACAGCCCGCTGTCGGACGCGGTCCGGTCGCCGGGCATCGGCGCCGACATGTGGATCATGGGTCTGGCCTTCTCCGGCTTCGGCACGATCCTCGGCTCGGTCAACTTCATCACCACCATCATCTGCATGCGCGCGCCCGGCATGACCATGTTCCGCATGCCGATCTTCGTGTGGAACGTGCTGCTGACCGGTGTGCTCGTCCTGCTGGCCTTCCCGGTCCTGGCGGCCGCGCTGTTCGCCCTGGAGGCGGACCGCAAGTTCGGTGCCCACGTCTTCGACGCGACCAACGGCGGCGCACTGCTGTGGCAACACCTCTTCTGGTTCTTCGGCCATCCAGAGGTGTACATCATCGCGCTACCGTTCTTCGGCATCATTTCCGAGGTCATCCCGGTCTTCAGCCGTAAGCCGATGTTCGGTTACATGGGCCTCATCGGCGCGACCATCGCGATCGCCGGTCTGTCGATCACGGTGTGGGCGCACCACATGTACGTCACCGGTGGCGTGCTGCTTCCGTTCTTCTCCTTCATGACGTTCCTCATCGCCGTCCCCACCGGCGTGAAGTTCTTCAACTGGATCGGAACGATGTGGAAGGGCTCGCTGTCCTTCGAGACACCGATGCTCTGGGCGACCGGCTTCCTGATCACCTTCACGTTCGGTGGTCTGACCGGTGTCATCCTGGCCTCGCCGCCGATGGACTTCCACATCTCGGACTCGTACTTCGTGGTGGCGCACTTCCACTACGTGGTCTTCGGTACGGTCGTCTTCGCGATGTTCTCCGGCTTCCACTTCTGGTGGCCGAAGATGACGGGCAAGATGCTCGACGAGCGCCTCGGCAAGATCACCTTCTGGACGCTGTTCATCGGCTTCCACGGCACGTTCCTGGTGCAGCACTGGCTGGGTGCCGAGGGCATGCCGCGCCGTTACGCGGACTACCTCGCGGCCGACGGCTTCACGGCCCTGAACACGGTCTCGACGATCTCCTCCTTCCTGCTCGGCCTGTCGATCCTGCCGTTCCTCTACAACGTGTGGAAGACGGCCAAGTACGGCAAGAAGGTCGAGGTCGACGACCCGTGGGGCTACGGCCGCTCGCTCGAGTGGGCGACCTCCTGCCCGCCGCCGCGGCACAACTTCCTCACCCTGCCGCGGATCCGCTCCGAATCCCCCGCCTTCGACCTGCACCACCCGGAGATCGCCGCGCTCGAGCAACTCGAGCACGCCGGTGCCGGTAGCAAGGCCGTCGCTGGTGGCAAGGAGGCCGGCAAGTGAAGATCCAGGGCAAGATGTTCCTCTGGCTGGCCGTCTTCATCCTCGCCATGGCCGTCATCTATGGCGTGTGGTCGAAGGAGCCGGCCGGCACCACCGCGCTCTTCCTGGCCTTCGGCCTGAGCGTGATGATCGGCTACTACCTGGCCTTCACGGCCCGGCGGGTCGACGTGGGCGCCCAGGACAACAAGGAGGCCGACGTCGCGGACGACGCCGGCGAGGTCGGCTTCTTCAGCCCGCACAGCTGGCAGCCGCTCGCCCTCGGTGTCGGTGGCGCGCTCGCCTTCCTGGCGATCGCGATCGGCTGGTGGCTGCTGTACTTCTCGGCCCCGCTGATTCTGGTGGGCCTGTGGGGCTGGGTCTTCGAGTACTACCGCGGCGAGAACCGCACCCAGTAACACGCGTCGAGCGCAAGGGAGCCCGGACACTCCGTCAGGAGGTCCGGGCTCCCTCTTTTGCCACCGGCTTCGTCCCCCATCCGGATCGTCCGGCGCGCCATGGTTGACAGACGTTCATAGCGTGAATCCATGAGCCAGACAGTCTTCTTCCGGGGCGCCGCGGCGCCCGATGCGCGCCTGCCGACACGCCCACGACACCGCACGGTCGTCAGCTGCACCCTGCTGGTGACCGCCCTCGGCGCGGGCCTTGTCGCCTGCGGATCCGACGAGCACCCGCTCGCGTCCAAGCCGTACGACGCGACGGGGCAGATCGCCTTCAACGCCCCTGTCGGCACCAACAAGAAGGCCGACCCCGACAAGCCCCTGGAGATCACGGCCACGCGGCTTGACGGACGCATCACGGACGTCACGGCCACCGATGCCCAGGGGCGCTACGTGGCCGGTGAACTCTCCGCCGACGGCAGCCGCTGGCACAGCACCTCACCGCTGGCCTCGGGCACCCACTACAAGGTGCAGGTGAGCACGGAGGACGATCACGGCAATCCCGGTCGTGAGGTCGTCGACTTCGACACCAGCACGCCGAAGACCAAGAAACTGCTGAACGTCACCTTCGGCCCCGACACGGGCACGTACGGCGTCGGCCAGCCCGTCACCGCCGAACTCAGCGAACCCGTCAAGGACAAGGCGTCCCGGGCGGTCGTCGAACGCGCCCTCAGGGTGGACTCGGTGCCCGCCGTGGAGGGCTCCTGGTACTGGGTGAACGACAAGACGCTGCACTACCGGCCCCAGGACTACTGGCCCGTCCACGCCACGATCACGGCCCACAGCAACCTCGCGGGCGTGAAGGTCGCCGACCGCCTCTGGGGCGGGGATACAAAGCCTCTGAAGCTCACCACGGGGGACCGCATAGTCGCCCTCACGGACGCCGGCGCGCACCGGATGACGGTCTACAAGAACGACCAGGTGATCAAGCAGATCCCCATCACCACCGGCAGGCCCGGCTACGAGACCCGCAACGGGGTCAAGGTCGTGCTGGCCAAGAGCTACGTCGTACGGATGCGCGGGACCACCATCGGAATCTCCGCGAACTCGGCGGACTCCTACGACCTGAACGTCTACTGGGACGTCCGGGTGACCTGGAGCGGCGAGTACGTGCACGCCGCGCCCTGGTCCGTCGGCTCCCAGGGATACGCCAACGTCAGCCACGGCTGCACCGGGATGAGCACCGGCAACGCCCAGTGGTTCTTCGGCGCCGTGCGGCCGGGCGACATCGTCAAGGTCGTCAACTCCAAGGGCCAGCAGATGACCCCGTTCGACAACGGCTTCGGCGACTGGAACCTCGCCTGGAGCAAGTGGCGCACAGGCAGCGCCCTGGCCGCGGACACCGCCAACGCCCCGGCCCCCCAGGACCAGTCAAGACTGCGCCCGGAGTCGATGTGAGACGGGGAGATCCGCGCCCCGTCAGGGGCGCGGGGCCGTGACATCGTGCGGCTCCGCCGCGATGGGGGTCCCCCTGTTCCAGCGAAGCCGAGAGCTTGGGGGAGCGACAAGCCCCGATGAACCCGCAGCCGCAGCCGCAGACCAGGCTGAGCGACCGAGCTCTCAGGCGCTCAAAAGGGCCTTGCGCCGCAACAACGCAGCCAGAGCCGAGGCGAACTCAACCGGCTCGACAGGCAGAGCCACCGCCGCATCGGCACGGCTCCACGTGGCCAACCACGCATCCTGCGGCCGAGCGATCAGCACCAGCACCGGCGGGCAGTTGAAGATCTCGTCCTTGATCTGCCGGCAGACGCCCATCCCGCCCATCGGCACGGCCTCGCCGTCCAGGACGCACACGTCGATGCCGCCCTTGTCCAGCTCCCTGACGACGGCGCCCGGCGTCGCGCACTCGACGAACTCGACCAGGGGAACGTCCGGAGCGGGCCTGCGCCCGGTCGCGAGCCGCACCTGTTCGCGGGTGGTGGAGTCGTCGCTGTAGACCAGCACCGTGGCGGTCGGCTGCATGCTTCCTCCGGTACGCAGTGGTTTCTGCCGTCGTACGGAATGGACCGTTGTGGCGGATGCTACTCCCTTGAACACGCGGTCAACAGCGGTTCGGACAGGGCTTCGATGGGCCATACGGGCAGTACACGCGGTACGGACACTCCGAACGGCACCCCCCGGAGTGAGGGCGAGATAAGCGACCGACATAATGTCGGTCGTGGCGACAGCAACGACAGTAGAAACCGGGCACGCGCACCCGTCGGTCAACAGGCCGAACCTCACCAGCGTCGGAACCATCATCTGGCTGAGTTCCGAGCTGATGTTCTTCGCGGCCCTCTTCGCGATGTACTTCACCCTGCGATCGGTGACCGGGCCGGCCCACTGGAAGGAGATGGCGAGCCATCTCAACTTCCCGTTCTCGGCGACGAACACCACGATCCTGGTGCTCTCCTCCCTCACCTGCCAGCTCGGCGTGTTCGCGGCCGAGCGCGGTGATGTGAAGAAGCTCCGGGGCTGGTTCATCGTCACCTTCATCATGGGCGCGATCTTCGTCGGCGGGCAGATCTTCGAGTACACCGAGCTGGTCAAGAAGGACGGCCTCTCGCTGTCCTCGGACCCGTACGGCTCGGTGTTCTACCTGACCACCGGCTTCCACGGCATGCACGTGACGGGTGGCCTCATCGCCTTCCTGCTGGTCCTCGGCCGCACCTACGCGGCGAAGAGGTTCACGCACGAGCAGGCGACCGCGGCCATCGTCGTGTCCTACTACTGGCACTTCGTCGATGTCGTCTGGATCGGCCTCTTCGCCACGATCTACATGATCAAGTAGTCGGCCGCCGGGCGCGGCGACGTTCACCCGAACGGGGAGAACCGATCGCCCGCGACGATCCGATCCATTTCCAGAAGCATCGACGCAGAAGATCCTGACACCGGGGTAATCCGTGAAAAAGCTCTCCGCACGACGACGCCATCCGCTGGCGGCTGTCGTCGTACTACTCCTCGCGCTGGCGGCCACCGGGGGGCTGTACGCCGCGTTCGCGCCCGCGAGCAAGGCGCAGGCCGATGAAACCGCCCAGTCCCTCGCCATCGAAGAGGGCAAGAAGCTCTACCAGGTGGGCTGCGCCAGCTGCCACGGCACCGGCGGTCAGGGCAGCTCCGACGGTCCGAGCCTGGTGGGCGTGGGCGCCGCGGCCGTGGACTTCCAGGTCGGCACCGGCCGTATGCCGGCCGCCACCTCGCAGGGCGCCCAGGTGCCGGCGAAGAAGAACATCTACACGCAGGCCCAGATCGACCAGATCGCGGCGTACATCGCCTCCCTCGGCGCCGGCCCGTCCGTGCCGACGAAGAACGACTACAGCCCCGAGGGCGCCGACATCGCCAAGGGCGGCGAGCTCTTCCGCACCAACTGCGCGCAGTGCCACAACTTCACCGGCAAGGGTGGCGCGCTGACGCACGGCAAGTACGCCCCGAGCCTCGAGGGTGTCGACCCGAAGCACATCTACGAGGCCATGCAGACCGGCCCGCAGAACATGCCGTCCTTCCCGGACACCACGCTGTCGCAGCAGAACAAGAAGGACATCATCGCGTACCTCAACGCGGTCAACGGTGACCAGACCACGAACCCCGGCGGGCTCGAGCTGGGCGGTCTCGGTCCGGTCTCCGAGGGCCTGTTCGGCTGGATCTTCGGACTCGGTGCGCTGATCGCGGTCGCCGTCTGGGTCGCCGCTCGGACCGCAAAGGCCAAGAAGTCATGAGTAGCCAAGACATTCCAGAAGAGAACCTGCCGGCTCAGCAGTCCGCAGGACACAACGAGCACGCGCCCGGTGCCGTGACGGTCGCGGACGAGCGGAACCCGTTCGCCGACCCGGGGCTGCCGCCCCACGAGCACCGCATCCAGGACATCGACGAGCGGGCCGCCAAGCGCTCCGAGCGCGCGGTCGCCCTGCTGTTCACCGTGTCGATGCTGGCCACCGTCGGCTTCATCGCCTCGTACGTCACGATCCCGAACGACAAGTCGATCTTCGTCTTCCCGATCGGGCACATCAGCGCGATGAACTTCGCGCTGGGCCTGACGCTGGGCGTGGCGCTGTTCTCGATCGGCGCGGGCGCGGTCCACTGGGCCCGCACCCTGATGTCCGACGTGGAGATCGCCGACGAGCGTCACCCCATCGAGGCGCCCCCCGAGGTCAAGGCCAAGGTCATGGCCGACTTCAAGCAGGGTGCCAAGGAGTCCGCGCTCGGCCGCCGCAAGCTGATCCGCAACACGATGTTCGGCGCGCTGGCCCTGTTCCCGCTCTCCGGCGTGATGCTGCTGCGTGACCTGGGCCCGCTGCCCGGCACCAAGCTGCGTCACACGATGTGGTCCAAGGGCAAGCTCCTCGTCAACATGAACACGAACGAGCCGATGCGTCCCTCGGACGTCGCGGTCGGTTCGCTCACCTTCGCCAAGCCCGAGGGCCTGGAGGAGACCGACGAGGACTTCCAGGTGCAGATCGCCAAGGCGGCCCTGATGCTCGTCCGGCTGCAGCCGGAGAACATCAAGGACAAGCGGGAACTTGAGTGGTCCCACCAGGGCATCGTGGCGTACTCGAAGATCTGCACCCACGTCGGTTGCCCGATCTCCCTGTACGAGCAGCAGACGCACCACGTCCTCTGCCCGTGCCACCAGTCCACCTTCGACCTCTCCGACGGCGCCCGGGTCATCTTCGGCCCGGCCGGTCACGCCCTGCCGCAGCTGCGTATCGGCGTCAACGCGGACGGTTACCTCGAAGCGCTCGGCGACTTCGAAGAGCCCGTCGGTCCTGCTTTCTGGGAGCGCGGATGAGTACTACACAGAGCAACGAATCTGCGCCGCGCGGAAAGGCTCCGGCCGGCGAGCGCGTCGCGGACTGGGCCGACGGCCGGCTGGGGATCTACTCCCTGGCCAAGTCCAACATGCGGAAGATCTTCCCCGACCACTGGTCGTTCATGTTGGGCGAGGTCTGCCTCTACAGCTTCATCATCATCATCCTCACGGGTGTGTATCTGACGCTGTTCTTCCACCCGTCGATGAACGAGGTGGAGTACCACGGCAGCTACGTCCCGCTGCAGGGCCAGCTGATGAGCGAGGCGTTCAACTCGACGCTGCACATCAGCTTCGACGTCCGTGGCGGTCTGCTGATCCGGCAGATCCACCACTGGGCGGCGCTGGTCTTCCTCGCCGGCATGTTCGTGCACATGATGCGCGTGTTCTTCACGGGCGCGTTCCGCAAGCCGCGTGAGATCAACTGGCTGTTCGGCTTCCTGCTGTTCGTCCTGGGCATGTTCACCGGCTTCACCGGTTACTCGCTCCCGGACGACCTGCTCTCCGGCACCGGTGTCCGCTTCATGGAGGGCGCGATCCTGTCCGTGCCGATCGTCGGCACGTACCTGTCGTTCTTCCTCTTCGGCGGCCAGTTCCCGGGCGGCGACTTCGTGGCCCGGTTCTACTCGATCCACATCCTGCTGCTGCCGGGCATCATGCTCGGCCTGGTGGTTGGCCACCTGATCCTGGTCTTCTACCACAAGCACACGCAGTTCGCGGGTCCCGGAAAGACGAACAACAACGTCGTCGGCATGCCGCTGCTGCCGGTCTACATGGCCAAGGCCGGAGGCTTCTTCTTCCTGGTCTTCGGTGTCATCGCGGCCATCGCGGCGATCGCCCAGATCAACCCGATCTGGGCCATGGGCCCCTACCGTCCGGACCAGGTGTCCACGGGTGCCCAGCCCGACTGGTACATGGGCTTCTCCGAGGGCCTGATCCGTACGATGCCGGGCTGGGAGATCAACGTCGCGGGGCACACGCTCGTCCTGGGTGTCTTCATCCCGCTGGTGATCTTCCCGCTGGTCCTGGTCGCGATCGCGGTCTACCCGTTCATCGAGTCCTGGGTCACCGGCGACAAGCGCGAGCACCACATCCTGGACCGCCCGCGCAACGCCCCGACGCGTACGGCCTTCGGTACCGCGTGGATCTCCTGGTACTTCGTCCTGCTCGTCGGTGGTGGCAACGACCTCTGGGCCACGCACTTCCACCTGTCGATCAACGCGATCACCTGGTTCGTCCGCATCGCCTTCTTCGTGGTCCCGGTGCTCGTGTTCATCGTCACCAAGCGGATCTGCCTCGGCCTCCAGCGCCGGGACAAGGACAAGGTGCTGCACGGCCGCGAGTCGGGCATCATCAAGCGGCTGCCGCACGGTGAGTTCATCGAGGTCCACGAGCCGCTCAGCCAGGACGCACTGCACACGCTCACGGCGCACCACCAGTACGACCCGGTGGAGCTGGGCCCGACGGTCGACGAGAACGGCGTCGAGCGCAAGTTCAAGGGCTCCGAGAAGCTGCGCGCCAAGCTGAGCAACGCGTACTACGGGGAGAACAACCAGATCCCCAAGCCCACGGTCGAGGAGTACAAGGAGATCACAAGCGGCCACGGCCACCACTGATCGCTGCGCACGCCACACCACGGTCGAAGGGCCCCGTCCGATGTTCGGACGGGGCCCTTCGCCCTGCTCCGGGCTGGATAGGGTGGACCCGTTCGAGATGCGCGTCCCGTAGTCCGGGACACCGACCCAGGAGCGGCTTATGAGCGCTGTGACCCCCGCTGGAGGCGACACCGCGGCGGGCCGTTCCTGGCCCGAGGTACTGAACGCCCTGCTGTACGGCCGTGACCAGAGCGCAGAAGCCACGGCCTGGGTGATGGACCGGATCATGCGCGGCGAGGCGACCGATGCGCAGATCGCCGGGTTCGTGGTGGCCCTCAGGGCCAAGGGCGAGACCGTCGAGGAGATCAACGGGCTCGTCCGGACGATGTACGAGCACGCCAATGTGATCGAGGTGCCCGGGCGGACGGTGGACATCGTCGGTACCGGTGGCGACGGTGCCAAGACCGTCAACATCTCCACCATGTCGGCGATCGTCGTCGCCGGCACGGGTGCCACGGTCGTCAAGCACGGCAACCGGGCGGCGTCCTCCGCGTCCGGCGCCTCGGACGTCCTGGAAAAGCTCGGCGTCAACCTGGAGCTGACCCCTCGGCGGGTGGCCGAGGTGGCCCAGGAGGCCGGGATCACCTTCTGCTTCGCGATCAAGTTCCACCCGGCGTTGCGCCATGTGGGCGCCGCGCGCGGCCAGTTGGGCATCCGCACGGTGTTCAACATCCTCGGCCCGCTGACCAACCCCGCCAAGGTGCGGGCCCAGGCGGTCGGGGTCGCGGATCCGCGTATGGCGCCGGTCGTCGCGGGCGTCTTCGCCGAACGCGGCAACTCCTCACTCGTCTTCCGTGGCGACGACGGTCTCGACGAGCTGACGACGACGGCCACCTCCCGGGTGTGGATCGTCCGGGACGGCAAGGTCACCGAGGAGACCTTCGATCCGCGTGACGTCGGCATTGAACTGGTGCCGGTGGAGGCACTGCGGGGCGGGGACCCCTCGTACAACGCGGAGGTCGCGCGCCATCTGCTGGAGGGCGAGAGGGGCCCGGTGCGGGACGCCGTACTGCTGAACTCGGCGGCCGCGCTGGTGGCCCTGGATCCGGGTTCCGGGACCCTGGCGGACCAGCTCCGGGCCGGTATGGAGAAGGCCGCGGAGTCGATCGACTCGGGGGCGGCGAAGCGGGCGCTGGAGCGCTGGGTGGCCGCGAGCAACAAGTAGGCCGTGAGGTGCCGGCGCCTTCGAGGCGCCGGCACCTTCGTGTGTCCCGGCATCCGGACACAAGTTGCAGGCGGGCGATCACGTCCCGTACTGTCCTGGTCAGGTCATGAGCGACAGCCTCTCGGCCCCGGCCGGCTGTCCGGCAACCCTCCGTCCGTGGCGGGGTGCCCCGGGTGAGGACCAGGCCGTAGGCAGCGAGGTCTGCGGCAAGCGCGGACCCCTCGCACGCTTCGACTGAGCGTGGGGCCAGGGGTCCTGGTCGTTCGAGGGAGCCTTCCGTGAGCAAGCGAATGCGATAGGGCCGCAGAGCCCCGCCTCCGCATCCCCTTTTCACCCCTTTTCCCGTGCTGTCGACGCAGCCGCGCGCCGTTGTGCGCGCCGTCCGGCACGGCGATTCCACCTGCTTTCACGGGAGTCACCCATGTCCGTCTCCACCGCTGCCGCCGACCAGTCCGTTTGCCGCAATATTTCCGGGGCGCTGCCCGTTCTGGGGCGTGATGTCACCGTCCCCCTCGTCACGGGTGGCGAGGTCACCTACGCCGCGCTCGACTACGCGGCCAGTGCCCCGGCGCTGCAGCGCGTCTGGGACGACGTGGCGGCGTACGCGCCGTACTACGGCAGTGTCCACCGCGGCGCCGGGTACCTGTCGCAGCTGTCCACCGACCTCTTCGAGAACGCCCGCAGGACGGTGGCCGAGTTCCTCGACTGCCGCGAGGGAGACCAGGTGATCTTCACCCGGTCCACCACCGACTCGCTCAACCTCCTCGCCGCCGCCCTTCCGGCCGACTGCCAGGTCTTCGTCTTCGAGACCGAGCACCATGCGTCGCTGCTGCCGTGGCGTGACGCCCGGGTCACCTGCCTCAACGCCCCGCGCACCCCGCAGCAGGCCGTCGAGAGCCTGGAGCGCGCCCTTGCCGGCCGCGACCCCCACGGCCCGGCTCTCGTCTGCGTCACCGGCGCCTCCAACGTCACCGGCGAGCTGTGGCCCGTACGCGAGCTGGCCGCGGCCGCCCATGCGCACGGCGCCCGTGTCGTCCTCGACGCCGCCCAGCTGGCTCCGCACCACCCCGTGTCCGTCCGCGACCTCGACGTCGACTGGGTGGCCTTCTCCGGTCACAAGCTGTACGCCCCCTTCGGCTCCGGAGTCCTGGCGGGCCGCGCCGACTGGCTGCGCGAGGCCGAGCCGTACCTGGCGGGCGGTGGCGCCAGCCGCAAGGTCACCCGGCGCGAGGACGGGGGAGTGGAGGTGGAGTGGCACGAGAGCGCCGCCCGCCACGAGGCCGGTTCCCCGAACGTGATCGGCGCCTACTCCATCGCATCCGCCTGCAAGGCGCTCACCGAGGCCGGTTTCGACACGCTCGTCGCCCGCGAACAGCACCTCATTCGCAAGGTCCGAGAAGGCCTGGCCGAGGTGCCCGAGGTGAAGATCCTCTCCCTCTTCGGCGACGACTCCCCGCGGGTCGGCGTGATCTCCTTCGTCGTCGAGGGCTGGAACAGCTCCCACTTCGCGGCGGCCCTCTCCGCCGAATACGGCATCGGCGTCCGCGACGGCCTTTTCTGCGCCCACCCGCTCGTGCGCACCCTGCTGGGCAGTGACCCGGAGACGCAGGGCGAGTGCGGCGCCCCCGAGGCAGCCCCCGGTGAGAAGTCGCTGAATGCGATCCGCGTCAGCTTCGGCGCCGGTACTCCCGACGAGCACGTGGAGCGCTTCGTGCGCGCGGTCAGGGAACTCGTCCGATACGGCGCGAAGTGGAACTACCGCACGGAGGACGGCCGTTGCGTCCCGGCGGTCTGATCCCCGAGGGGGCGCCGCCGGCCGGTGGCCGGATGCACGACGGGGCGTGAACGGTACGCCGCACGCCCCGTCCTCGTACCGATGCGGTCTAGTTGTCGAGCCCGATCGCGAACGCCGCCTCCAGGTCGTGCTGGGAGTAGGTGCGGAAGGCGACATGCGTATCCGTGCCCAGGACGCCCGGGATCTTGCTGATCCGTCCGGGGATGACGTCCGCCAGGTCGTCGTGGGCCTTCACCCGGACCATGGCGACGAGGTCGTACGTCCCGGTGACGGAGAAGACCTCGCTGACTGAGTCCAGCGCGGCGATCGACTCGGCGATCTCGGGGATCCGGTCCACGCTGGTCTTGATGAGCACGATCGCGGTGATCACGGCTGGTGTTCTCCCTCGGGGGCCTGGGCTGGTGGTTTCACCCTACTCGTACGGCCGTAGCGCACCCATGCGTAGACGAAGCCCAGTGAGAAGCCCACGAGGTGGGCCAGGTACGCCACCCCGGGGCCCTGCGCCGCGCGGCCCGCCGCCATCCACTGCAGGGCCGCCCAGAAGGGGAGCACCACCCAGGCCGGGAAGCGCAGTGGCAGGAAGAGCAGGAAAGGGAAGAGACTGGTCACCCGGGCCTTGGGGAACAGAAACAGGAATGCGCCGAGGACCGCGGAGATCGCCCCCGACGCTCCGACCAGCGTCTGTGCCGATTCGGCGTTGGCAGCCGCGTACGCGAGGAGCGCCAGATAGCCGCAACCCGCGTAGAACAGGGCGAACTCCACATGCCCCATCCGTTCCTCGGTCATCGCCCCGAAGACGTAGAGGAAGAGCATGTTGCCCAGCAGATGCACCCAGCTGCCGTGCACGAACAGCGCCGTCGCGGGCGTGATCGCGGCCCGTGGTGCCCCGCTGAACAGTTCCACGGGGACCACGCCCCAGCGGGAGAAATAGGCCCGCTGGGCGGTGAGCAGCGCATCCCCGGAGCCGAAGGCCGGGTTCAGTCCCGCAGCCGGTCCGATCAGGAAGACCAGACAGCACAGGGCGATCAGCCCGTACGTCATCGGCGCCGGCTGTCCCCGCAGTGCCCTGCCGGCCGCACTGCTCCAGGTGCTGATCATGGAACAGAGCATGGCGTAACGGGACCAATCCGCACAGAGTGCCTCGCCGCGTGGGACGGGCGGGCGGCGGGTACCCGCCAGGCCGTAGGGTTACGAGCCACACGCTCCAGGGAAACTGGCGCATCACGGAGACTGGAAGAAGGAAGAGCAGCCACGATGACGGTTCCCCTGCCGACCGAGACGACCCGCTGGCGCTGCACGCTCTGCGGCAACCTCACCCGCTTCGACGTCACCCGCTCGTCGAAGGTCGTCGAGTATGTGCACCTGGATCTGGCCGGGGAGCCGAAGGTCGAGGAGCGCGAGGTGGTCAGTGAGACCATCGAGTCGGTGCGTTGCCGCTGGTGCAACGCGGTGGATCAGGTGGAGCTCGTGGACAGGCCGGGTGCCGGCTCCTGAGGGAGGCGGCCCCGCACGGACAATGGGGTGACGGATGGTGGAGACTTCAGGCGGGGAGCCGGTCGACGGCACCGCTGAGGTGCTCGACCGTCCGCTGCCCGACGGCGTGCGCCGCCGGGTCGTGCAGATCGTGTCCGACGGCTTCGGCGGGCTGACCCTCGGCGAACTGCCCGCGCAGCTGCGGCAGTACGCCCGGTTCACCCCGAACCGCCGGGCCAAGTTCGCCGGCAACGCCATGGCGGCGGCCCTGGAGACCGATCCGCTGTTCCGGCAGCGCATCGCGGAGAAGCTCAGAGAGGCGCAGCCGGAGCTCACCGGCGCTCTCGACTCCGGCTCGCCGCCACCGGCCGCGGACCCGCTCGACGTGGCGGCCGCGGCCTATGTACTGCGCCCGGCGGGCTGGGTGAAGCTGGTGACCGCCGCGGGTGAGGAGGCCCAGCGGGCGGACGCCGAGCGTGCCGACGAGGAGAGCCGGGCCGAGCTGGAGCGGCTGCGCGAGGAGCTGACGGCAGCCCGCGACCACACCCGCGCCGAGACCGAGCGGTTGCGCACGGAGCTGGACGCGGCGCGCAAGGAAGCCGAATCGCTTCACCGCAAGCTGCGCGCCGCCTTCAGCGATGTGAAGCGCGGCGAGGCCGCCCTGCGCAAGGTGCAGGGCGAGGTCGAGGCCGTACGGGCCGAGGGCCAGGCGCAGGTCTCCGCAGCCGAGAGCGAAGCCCGCCGGCTCAAGGCGCGCCTCGGCGAGGTGGAGGCCACCCTGGAGGCCACCCGCAGGGCGGCCCGCGAGGGGCGCAGCGTCGAGGACATGCGGGTACGGCTGTTGCTCGACACCGTCCTCGACGCCGCGCAGGGGCTGCGGCGCGAACTGGCGCTGCCGCCGGTCTCCGTACGCCCGGCCGAGACCGTGGATGCGGTCGAACCGGGACGGATGACCCCGAAGGACATCGCCGCTCGCGCGCTGTCCGAAAACGATCCCGCGATCCTCGACCAGTTGCTCGCGCTGCCGCAGGCGCATCTGGTCGTCGACGGCTACAACGTCACCAAGACCGGCTATCCGCAGATGCCGCTGGAGAAGCAGCGGTTGCGGCTCCTCGGACAGCTCTCGCAGCTCGCGGCGCAGAGCGGCGCCGAGGTCACCTGCGTCTTCGACGGGGCCGAACTGGCCGCCCCCGTGCTGCTCGCGCCCCCGCGCGGAGTGCGGGTGCTGTTCTCCAAGCCGGGCGTCACCGCGGACGAGTTGATCCGCCAGCTGGTGCGTGCCGAGCCACCGGGTCGTCCGGTCATCGTCGCCTCCACCGACCGCGAGGTGGCCGACGGGGTCGCCAGGGCGGGCGCACGGCCGGTCGCGTCGGCGGTGCTGCTCAAGCGACTTTCCCGGGCATAACGGACTCCCTTGCCGGGCTTGTTTCTTGCCGCCAAAACCCCCTGGGCAACCCCTGTACCAAGTGCAACATCCGTCGGGCATGCCCGAATTAAGGGAATCGTCACGCAACGTAGCGTCAAGCCCACCTCACCCCACGTGAGTTCAGTGCAAAGAATGCATTGCGTGACGGGAATTTTCCCGCCCAGGATTTGAACTGATCACAGCAAGGTCACTAGGGTCTGGCGTCGAACCTCCGCTCGGGCGATCACTCATAAGGAGTGACGGTGGAGGGGCACCGCCCGCCGGCGTGTCGGTAGGCGGCTGAAGGAAGAAGGAGCTCGCCTCCGTGGCGTCCCACCGTCGACCGAAGCAGCCGAGCCGCACACGTGTGACCGTGCTCACCACCGCAGCCGCCGCTGCCGTCGCTTTCAGTGCGCAGGCCGCCAATGCCGCGCCCAGCGAGAAGCCGAGCAAGGACGAGGTCAAGGCCAAGGTCGACGCGCTCTACGAGCAGGCGGAGAAGGCCACCGAGAAGCTCGACGGGGCCAAGGAGAAGCAGGACAAGCTGCAGAAGGAAATCTCCACCCTGCAGGACAAGGTCGCCCGCGGCCAGGACGAGCTCAACAAGCTCCGCGACGGCATAGGCGCGATGGCCAGTGCGCAGTACCGCACCGGCAGCATCGACCCCTCCGTCCAGCTCTTCCTCTCCTCGAACCCGGACGACTACCTGGACAAGGCGTCGACGCTCAACCAGTTGAGCAGCCAGCAGGTCGAGGCGCTGAAGAAGATCCAGGAGAAGCAGCGCGAGCTGGCACAGGAGCGCCAGGAAGCCTCCGCCAAGCTCAAGGACCTGACCGCCACCCGCACCGAGCTCGCCAAGCAGAAGCAGGAAGTCCAGGCCAAACTGGCCTCGGCGCAGAAGCTCCTCAACAGCCTCACGGCCGCGGAGAGGGCCGCTCTGGCGGCGGCGGACCAGCGCGCCAGCCGCGCAAGCGAGCGCAGCGTCATCAGCGGCTCCACCAAGGCCGCCTCCGGCCGGGCCGCCGCCGCGTTCTCCGCGGCACAGAGCAAGATCGGCTCGCCGTACGTCTACGGTGCCTCGGGTCCCAGCTCCTTCGACTGCTCCGGTCTCACCTCCTGGGCCTACGCCCAGGCCGGCGTCTCCATACCGCGTACCTCCGAGGCGCAGGCCGACGCCGGCACGCGTATCTACTCGGAGAGCGATCTGCAGGTCGGCGACCTGGTCATCTTCTACGGCGACTTCCACCACGTCGGCCTCTACGCGGGCAACGGCCAGGTGCTGCACGCCCCGCACACGGGTGCCGTCGTGCGCTACGAGGCGATGTCCGACATGACGTTCGAGTTCGGCGTCCGCATCTGATCCACCCTCCGCACGGCCCCTCGTCACACCGCCCGAACGAGGGAATCCCAGCGACTCCCGCTGACCCCACGCCCCGCCGATGACCTGCGTCAGCGGCGGGGCGTCGCTTTGTGTGCCCGTCGGACTCTTTGAGCCGGGAGTGATCACCCGGCTACTGTCTGCCGCGTTTCCCCCGCCGTGTGGCGGGGGTTTGTCAGCGGAAGGGAGTGCGACCGGTCGTGGGGTCCCATCGCCGCCTTGCACCAGCCGGCCTCGGCCGGGGCCGCGGCGCCACAGCCGTCTTTCTGTCCGCCGCGGCGGCCACCGCCGCGGCGGCCACCGCCGCGGCCCTCGGCGCCGTACCGGCGGCCGCCGCGCCGCACAACGAGACCCGGGCCACGGTGGACCGGCTGTACCAGGAGGCCGAGAAGGCCACCGAGGCGTACAACAAGGCCGGCGAGCAAGCCGGTTCGCTGCGCCGGCAGCTCGGCCGGGCACAGGACCGGATCGCCCGGCAGCAGGACCGCGTGAACGCCATACGGGACGCGCTCGGCGCGCTCGCCGGGGCCCAGTACCGCTCCGGAGGCCTTGACTCCTCCCTTGCGCTGCTGCTCTCCGACAACCCCGGCGAGTACCTCGACAGGGCGAGCGCGCTCGACCGGATCGGCGCCCGCCAGGCCGGTCAGCTCAGGGAGCTCGAGACCGCCCTGCGCGAACTGGCCCAGGAGCGCGCGGAGGTGGCCGACGAGCTCGCCGAGCTGGAGAAGAGCCGCAGGGCCGTCGCGCTGCACAAGAAGTCCGTCGAGCAGAAGCTCGCCAAGGCCCAGCGGCTGCTCAACTCCCTGCCGCTCGCCGAGCGCTCCGCCTACGAACGGGCGTCCCGCTCCGGCGGGGACGTGCCCGACCTCACCGGTGCCGCCCCGCCCGACGCCCGCGCGGCCGCCGCCCTCGCCGCGGCCCGCTCCGCGCTCGGCCGCCCGTATGTGTGGGGCGCCAACGGGCCCGGCGGCTTCGACTGCTCGGGCCTGATGCAGTGGGCGTACGCGCAGGCGGGCGTCGGACTGCCGCGCACCTCGCAGGAGCAGCGGTACGCAGGCCGCCAGGTGCCGCTCTCCCAGGCCCGGCCCGGCGACCTGGTCGTCTACCGCTCCGACGCCAGCCATGTGGCGATGTACGTCGGCGACGGCCAGGTCATCCACGCGCCGCACCCGGGGGCCGCGGTGCGCTACGACCCCGTCGGCATGCTGCCGGTCTCGTCGGTCACCAGGCCCTGACCCACGGTGTCCATACGGGAGCGGACCGGCGCGTACCATCGGCGGGTGGCTGGTCGTGGGCGTGTCTCGGGGGTCGTGGCGGGGTGTGTGCTGCTGCTCGCCGGGCTCGTCGGCTGTGGCGGTGCGTCGGCCCAGGACACCCAGACGGCCGCCGTGCAGCAGGTGCTCGACCGGCGGGCGACGGCGGTGCTGGACGGGGACCGGTCCGCGTTCCTGGCGACCGAGGCACGGACCGCGGACACCACCGGCAGGCTCGCCGCCGGCGCGGCGGAGTTCGACAACCTCCGCGCCCTGCCGCTGGCCGCCTGGTCGTACCGACTCACCGCCCTGCACCGCACCGGCGACGGTGCCACCGCCGACGCCGAACTGCGCTATCGCGTCAAGGGCTACGACCGGGCACCGGTCACCGCCGCCCGCGCGCTGCGGCTGACCCGCGCCGGCGGACGCTGGTACGTCAGCTCCGACGAGCCCGCCGAGAGGGCCAACCAGCAGCTGTGGGAGCAGGGGGCCGTCGAGGTGGTCCGCGGGGCGCACAGCCTCGTCCTCGGGGTCGGGCAGCCGGGGACCCTGCTGCGGACCTACGCGCATCTCGCGGACCGGGCGGTGCCCGCTGTCACCAGGGCATGGGGCTCCGGCTGGCCGGGGCACGTCGTGGTCCTCGTACCGCGGTCGGTGGAGGGAATGGCGGGCCTGCTCGGCGCGTCGGCGTCCGGATACCGGGGGATCGCCGCGGTCACCACCGGTGAGGCGGGCGGTACGGGGCAGGCGCCCGCGGACCGGATCATCGTCAACCCCGATGCCTACGGCCTCCTCGGCGACCTGGGCAAACAGGTCGTGCTCACGCACGAGACCACCCATGTCGCCACCCGCGCCCACACCACGCCGGCCACGCCCCTGTGGCTCTCCGAGGGGTACGCCGACTGGGTCGGCTACCGCGGCAGCGGCCGTACGCCCCGGCAGGTGGCCCCCGAACTGGATCGTTCCGTCGCGCTGGGGCGTGTCCCGGCGGCGCTGCCGGAGGACGGGGACTTCGCCTTCGCCGGGGAGGCGGAGAAGCTGGCGCAGGCGTACGAGGGCGGCTGGATGGCCTGCCGGATGATCGCGGACCGCTGGGGCGAGGCCCGGCTGAACGACTTCTACCGGGCAGTGGGCGACCACCGGAAGCGCGCGGGGGCGGTCGAGGGCGCGATGCAGAAGGTGCTCGGGACGACTCCGGAGAAGTTCACGCAGCAGTGGCGGGCGTATCTGAAGGAACAACTGGGCTGACCCGCCCCGGAGTTCAGCCCTCCAGCTGCGCGATCGCCTCCCTCAGCCAGGTCCTCTCCGCCTCGCCCGTCGCCCGGGCGACCCGCAGCATGCCCTGCCGGAACAGGTCGTCGGCCTCCTCGGCCCGTACGGGCTCGCCGTCGCGGTAGAAGAAGCTCGCCGGGGTCTCGAGGAAGTCCAGGCGGCGGCGGAGGACCTTGGCCTGTTCCGTGCGGTCCGGGAGGTGACGCAGGAAGGCGAGCACGGTGTTGAAGCGCACGTGGTCGGTGATCTCCGCCTGCTTGGGGTGCCGCAGCCGCTCCCGGAGGTCTTCGCGGCCCTCCTCGGTGAGCGACAGGATGCGGCGCGGGGCCGCGCTCGTCCCCGGCTCGGTGTGCTGGTCCAGCCTGCCCGCGGCCACCAGCCGGTTGATGGCGGGGTAGAGGGCGCCGTCGCTGACCGGGCGGACATGGCCGCTCAGGGCTTTGATCCGTTCCTTCAGCTCATAGCCGTGCAGCGGTTCCTCCGCCAGGAAGCCCAGGATCGACAGTTCCAGCACCGGTCGGCTCCTTCTTGCAGACGTCGTACACCCATGATACCTCTTATCGAGTTACCTCGAATCGAGGTAAGTCGGATCGAGGGATATGGAAGAGGTACTGCCGTGAACGCCCATCGCAAGCAGCTGATATCGCTCGCCCATCCCGTCTACTTCTCCCTGCTCGCCTCCGTGGCCGCCGGGATCATCAACACCGTCTGGGTCTCCCGGCTCGGTGGCCCGGCCGTGGCGGCGGTCGCCGTCGCGACCAACACGGAGAACGTGCTGCTCGGCGTCGCCCTCGTTTTCGCCTCCGGCACCACCGTCCTGGTCGCCCATGCCCGGGGCGCCCGGGATCCGGGAGCGGTCCGCGCGGCCGTACGCGGCGGATGGCTGCTGTGCGCGGTGATCACACCGGTCGTCATGGCCGGCGGCTACCTGCTGCGGGAACCCCTCGCCCGGCTGGTCCTGGGCGGCGACGGCCCCGCACTGTCCCTCGCCGTCGGCTACTGCGCGATCTCCCTGCCCGGCGTCGCGGTCTTCTTCGCCCAGCAGCTTGTGGACGGCGTCCTCAAGGGGACCGGCGACACCCGCACCCCGATGCGCCTCGCGCTCCTCGCCAACGGGCTGATCCTCGTCGGCGACCCGCTGCTCATCCATCTCTACGGCGTCCCGGGCGCCGCCGCCTCGACGGTGCTGTGCCGTGCCGTCGCCCTGGCGGTGGGGCTGCGCGCCCTGCGCCGCAACGCCCTCCTGCGGACCTCCCTGGGCGTCCCGCCCGCCGAGACCGCCGGTGCCGCCCTGCGCCGCACGCTGACCACCGGTCTGCCGATGTCCGCCGACTTCACCGTGCGGCAGACCGGGGCGCTGGTCCTGGTCGCGATCGTGGCCCGGCTCGGGGTGACGGCCGTGGCCGCGTACGCGATCGCCTACAAGGCGATGTACATCGCGACCATGGCCTTCTACGCCGTGCGGCAGGCCGCCTCCATCCACACCGCGCACACCCGGGGCGCGGGCCGGGACGAGAGGTGGGCCATCGGGCGGCAGGCCGTGCTCGTGTCGGGGACGGTGGGGCTGGCCGCGGTGGCGTTGCTGTGCGCCCTCGCGCCATGGATCATGCGTGCCTTCGGTGCCGGTCCCGCGGTCGCGCACGACGGGGTGCTCTTCCTGCGCTGCATCGGCCCGTACCTGCTGCTGATGGCCTGTTTCATCGCGCTCGGCGGGGTCCTCGAGGGCAGCGGGGGCGCGCCCCTGCTGCTGCGCGTGACGCTGCTCGGCACGGTGGTGCAGCTACCGCTCGCCCATGTCCTGTCGGGGCTCGGGCTGCCCGGCATCTGTCTGGCGTTCGCGCTCTCCATGGCGCTGCAGTGCGGCGCGCTGCTTCTGCTCGCGCGCCGTCAGGAGGGCGTGAGGGTCTCCTGGGTGCGGGCGGCCTGAGTCGGTACGGTCGGGGCCGGCCGCGAGACCGTGCCGCGCCACAGCTCCCGGGCGGCGGTCAGCGTGGCGAGCACCAGCAGGCCGTTGCGGGCGAAGAGGAGCGAGACGCCCAGCCGGTTGCTTGCGACGACGTCCCCGAAGTGGACCGGGAACTCCAGGACCGTGGCGAGGCAGGCGGCCAGCACCATCACGGCGGGCGGCGTCATCCGGCTGCCACGGAAGCACAGACAGACCGCCGCGAGCCCGACCAGCCACACCAGGTACTGCGGGCTGATCACCCGGCTGGTGACCGTGAACATCAGCACCGCCACGAACGCCGCGTCCGCGATGGTGTGCGACGGCATGCGCCGCACACTCACCCGCCACAGCAGCATCCAGCCGAAGGCGATCACGGTCAGGAACAGGGCCGCCGCGCTGACCCAGTCGACGTACGGGCCGACGAACTCCACCGAGCCGTAGTGGAACATCACCTGGCCCTGCCAGCCGAAGTGCCGGGCCACATGGAAGACCAACGAGCCCACCGACTCGACCTCGGTGCCGCGGTTGCGCTGGGAGGTCAGGAAGGAGAAGGCCCCGGGCATCGTCAGAGCGAACAGCACAGCGAGGACCCCGGCCGTCGCAGCCGCGGACAACCAGGCCCGGCGCCTCACGGCACCCGCCAGCAGCAGCGCCGGCCACACCTTCAGCAGTGCGCCGAAGCCCACGAGCGCGCCCATCACCCGCGGGTGGCGCGCCCCGGCCAGCAGTGCGGCCACGGCCACCGCCGTCACCATCAGGTCGTAGCGGGCGTACACGGTCGGTCCGAGCAGGGCGACGCCGATCACCCAGACCCAGGCGCCGCGCAGCGTCTTGCCGGGGCGCAGCCCTGCGTACTGCAGCAGGCAGAAGACCCCCAGGTCGGCGAGGAAGGCGAGGACGTAGAAGGCCTGCGTGTAGTCCATGAAGGGCAGCAGCCCGGGGGAGAGGATCGCGAGCGCGGCGGCGGGCGGGTACTGCCAGGTGACGTCGTTCAGCGGGAACGATCCGGTGCGCAGGGTGCCGTACCAGCCCTGGTAGATCACGGAGACGTCGGTGGTGATGTCCGGGCCCGGGAAGATCCACACCTTGAAGACGAAGAGCAGCAGGACCAGTCTGGTCAGGACCCAAGTGGCGATCAGCCAGCCCGGGAACCGCCGTGTGCCCGCCATGTCCACCTGATCCCCCGTCCGTGCGCCGCTCGCGTCGCAGTTGCGTCGATGAGCCATGATCCCCCGTCGGACAATGCGAGGGCCATGAAGCGCGGCCGTACGGAGCTGTGAGTACGGTCGCACATCGGATTCGGTACTGTCGACGACGATGCACAAGACCCTGATCGTGACCAACGACTTTCCGCCGCGGCCGGGCGGCATCCAGGCGTTCCTGCACAACATGGCGCTGCGCCTGGACCCCGGGCGGCTGGTCGTCTACGCCTCCACCTGGAAGCGCAGCCGGGAGGGGGTCGAGGCGACGGCCGCCTTCGACGCCGAGCAGCCCTTCACCGTCGTACGCGACCGCACGACGATGCTGCTGCCGACGCCGGGCGCGACCCGGCGGGCGGTGGGGCTGCTGCGGGAGCACGGCTGTACGTCGGTGTGGTTCGGGGCGGCGGCACCGCTCGGCCTGATGGCGCCCGCGCTGCGGCGGGCCGGGGCCGAGCGGCTGGTGGCGACCACACACGGCCATGAGGCGGGCTGGGCCCAACTGCCCGCCGCGCGCACCCTGTTGCGATGGGTCGGCGAGTCCACCGACACGATCACCTACCTCGGCGAGTACACGCGCTCGCGCATCGCCTCCGCGCTGACGCCGCAGGCGGCCGGGCGGATGGTGCAGCTGCCGCCCGGGGTCGACGAGAGGACCTTCCACCCGGGCTCGGGCGGCGACGAGGTCCGCGCCCGCCTGGGGTTCACGGACCGTCCGGTGGTGGTCTGCGTCTCCCGTCTCGTCCCGCGCAAGGGTCAGGACACGCTGATCCGCGCCATGCCGCGCATCCTGGGCAAGGCGCCGGATGCGGTACTCGTGATCGTCGGCGGCGGGCCCTATGAGAAGGACCTGCGCAGGCTCGCCCGGGAGACCGGGGTCGGTGACGCGGTGCACTTCACGGGCGCGGTGCCCTGGTCGGAGCTGCCCGCACACTACGGCGCGGGCGACGTCTTCGCGATGCCGTGCCGCACCCGCCGGGGTGGCCTGGATGTCGAGGGCCTCGGCATCGTGTACCTGGAGGCGTCCGCGACGGGCCTCCCGGTGGTCGCCGGCGACTCGGGCGGCGCACCGGACGCGGTCCTGGACGGCGAGACGGGCTGGGTCGTGCGCGGCGGCTCGGTGGAGGAGACGGCGGACCGCATCATCACCCTTCTGGGAGATCCGGAGCTGCGCCGGAGGATGGGCGAGAGGGGCAGGCAGTGGGTCGAGGAGAGGTGGCGCTGGGACTTGCTGGCGGAGAGGCTCCGGGAACTTCTGTGAGAGCAGTTGCGCCCCTTCAGGGGCGCGGGGCTGTGTCGATATGCGGCTTTGCCGCGTGGGCGCGAGAAACCACAGAGAACCCGTACCCGCCCGACCGGATTGCGCGGCACCCCGGATGGCGCCCAAAAACCGGCCGAAACCCCTAGCCGGAAGGCAAACCTCCGCCGATGCTGCGCCCATGACAGGAAAACTGACACATCGTCATCTGACTAGACGTCAAATCCTCGGCATGGTCGCCCTCCAAACGGCAGCGACACTCGGCCTGACCCGCATCGACCTGCAGTCCGCCCAAGCCGCCGAGCCCGACGCAGTCGACACCGCTCCCGCCATCGTCGTCGGCTCCGGCTACGGCGGCGCCGTAGCCGCCCTCCGCCTCGGCCAGGCCGGCATCCGCACGCTCGTCCTGGAGATGGGCCGGCTGTGGAACACCCCCGGCTCCGACGGCAAGATCTTCTGTTCCACCACCGCCCCGGACCAGAGATCGATGTGGTTCCGGACCCGCACCGAGGCGCCGCTGGCCACCTTCCTGTGGCTGGATGTGGTCAACAAGAACATCAACTCCTACCCCGGCGTCCTCGACCGCGTGCACTTCGACAACATGTCGGTCTTCGTCGGCCGGGGAGTGGGCGGCGGCTCCCTGGTCAACGGCGGCATGGCGGTGACCCCGCTCCAGTCGTACTTCGCCGAGCAGTTCCCGACCGTGGACGCGGACGAGATGTACGGCACCTACTTCCCGCGCGCCCGTTCCATGCTCGGCGTGAACACCATCGACCCCACGTGGTTCGAGTCGACGGAGTGGTACCAGTTCGCCCGCACCTCCCGGAAGGCGGCCTCGAACGCCGGCCTGAAGACCACCTTCGTGCCGAACGTCTACGACTTCGACCACATGGAGCGCGAGGCGCTCGGCACCGCGACCAAGTCCGCGCTGGCGGGCGAGGTCATCTACGGCAACAACTACGGCAAGCGCAGCCTCGACAAGACCTACCTGGCCTCCGCGCTCGGCACCGGCAACGTCACCATCCACACGCTGGAGAAGGTGAAGACCATCAGCCGGGCGAGTGACGGGAGCTGGCTGCTGACCGCCGACCGCATCGACACCACCGGCGCGGTCGTCGAGACCAAGCAGTACAGCTGTACGTACCTCTTCCTCGGCGGTGGCAGCCTCGGCACCACCGAACTCCTGGTCCGCGCCCGGGACACGGGCACCCTGCCGAACCTGGACGCCGGTGTCGGCGGCGGCTGGGGGACCAACGGCAACACCATGCTCGGGCGCGCCAACCACATCTGGGACACGGTCGGCGCCAACCAGGCGACCATGCCGGTCATGGGCATCGACGACTGGGCGAACACCGACAACCCCGTCTTCGCCGAGATCGCCCCGCTGCCCATGGGCTTCGAGCACTGGGTCAGCCTCTATCTGGCGATCACCAAGAACCCCGAGCGGGCGTCGTTCACTTACGACTCCGCGAGCGGTGGGGTGAAGCTCGGCTGGACGGCGGCCCAGAGCGCGGTCTCGGTCGCCATGGCCAAGAAGCTGTTCGACCGGATCAACGCGGCCAACGCCACCATCTACCGCTACGACCTGTTCGGCTCGACGAGCAAGGTCTTCGCGGACGACTTCACGTACCACCCGCTGGGTGGCTGCGTGCTGGGCAAAGCGACCGACAACTACGGCCGGGTGAAAGGCTATTCGAAGCTGTATGTCACCGACGGCTCGCTCGTGCCCGGGTCGATCGGCGTGAATCCCTTCGTGACGATCACCGCGCTCGCCGAACGGACGATGGCGCGGGTCCTCGCCGAGGACACCGCGCCATGAGCCGACTGCCGTACGTGGCCTGCTACTTCCGGTAGATGGCCTCGATCTCGTCCGCGTAGTCCTTCGCCACCACATTGCGCTTGAGCTTCAGGGACGGCGTGAGGTGGCCCGACTCCTCGGTGAACTGGGAGGAGAGAATGCGGAACTTCCGCACCGATTCCGCCTTCGACACCGCGGCGTTGCCGTCGTCGACCGCGTCCTGGATCGCCGCGATCAGATCCGGGTCCTCGCGCAGCGACGCCGCGGTGGAGCCCGCCGGTTTGCCGTGCTCGGCGGCCCAGCGGCCCAGGAACTCCTCGTCGATGGTGACCAGCGCGCCCACGAACGGCCGCCCGTCGCCCACCACCATGCACTCCGCGACCAGCGCGTGCGCCCGGATGCGGTCCTCGATCACGGCCGGGGCGACGTTCTTGCCGCCCGCGGTGACGATGATCTCCTTCTTGCGGCCGGTGATCCTGAGGTAGCCGTCCTCGTCGAGGGTGCCGATGTCACCGGTGTGGAACCAGCCGTCGGCCAGCGCCTCCGCGGTCGCGGCCTCGTTGTTCCAGTACTCCTTGAACAGGTGCTCGCCGTGCAGCAGCACCTCGCCGTCGTCCGCGATACGGATCACGGAACCGGGCAGCGGCTGGCCGACCGTACCGATCTTCTGCCGGTCCCAGGGGTTGAACGCGGTGGCCGCACAGGACTCGGTCAGGCCGTAGCCCTCCAGGACCGTGAAGCCGATGCCGCGGAAGAAGTGGCCCAGACGCTCGCCCAGCGGGGCGCCGCCGGAGATGGCGTACTCGCCACGGCCGCCGAGGACCGCGCGCAGCTTGCTGTAGACGAGCTTGTCGAACGTCTTGTGCTTGATCTTCAGACCGAGGGACGGGCCCGACGGGGTGTCCAGCGCCTTGCTGTACGCGATCGCGGTGTCCGCCGCCTTGTCGAAAATCTTGCCCTTGCCGTCCGCCTGCGCCTTGGCGCGCGCCGAGTTGTAGACCTTCTCGAAGACGCGCGGGACGCCCAGGATCAGGGTCGGCCGGTACGCGGCCAGCTCGTCGGTGAGGTTCTTGATGTCCGGGACGTTGCCCAGCTTGATCGGCGCCATCATCGGCGCGACCTGGACCAGACGGCCGAAGACGTGCGCGAGCGGGAGGAAGAGCAGGACGGAACACTCACCGGTGCGGAACAGCGGCCGCAGCCGCTCCACGATGTTCCCGCACTCGGCGAAGAAGCTGCGGTGGGTGAGCACACAGCCCTTGGGGCGGCCGGTGGTGCCGCTGGTGTAGACGATGGTCGCCGGGTCGTCCGCCTTGGCGAGCGAGCTGCGCTCCTCGACGGTGGCGTCGCTGACGTCCTGGCCCAGCCGGCCCAGCTCCTCCACGCCCCCGGCTTCGATCTGCCAGACGTGCTTGAGCGCGGGCAGCCGGTCGCGCACCGACTCGACGGCCGTGGCGTGGCTGTCCAGCTCCACGATGCAGGCGGTCGCGCCCGAGTCACTGAGGATCCACTGCACCTGCTCCGGCGAGCTGGTCTCGTACACCGGCACGGTGATCGCGCCCGCGCTCCAGATCGCGAAGTCGAGCAGCGTCCACTCGTAACGGGTCCGGGACATCAGACCCACCCGGTCGCCCGGCTGCACACCGGAGGCGATGAGCCCCTTGGCCGCGGCCCGCACCTCGGCGAGGAAGGCGGTGGCGGTGACGTCCTGCCAGGAACCGCCCACCTTACGGGCGATGACGGCGACATCGGGATGCTGCGCGGCGTTTCTGCGGACGATGTCGGTCAGGTTGCCGTCCGCAGGGACCTCGTACAAAGCCGGAAGGCTGAACTCGCGCAAAGCTGCTGCTCCTCATAGGGCGCCGACGCCACGACTCGGTGTGCTGCGACGGTGCGGTCCAAGGCTCGGGCAGGTGCGCAGGGTTCTTCCTACGGAGTCGTTGGTTGAAACCCTGAGCACGACTGGACTGCCCGGACGTTACCCGCCGGTATGGCTTCTACGACAGGGGGTCCCGACGAGATGTTCCGTGCGTCACACGTGTTGGCGTTCCTTTGCGCACAGTAGTCGACGCCATTACTGACTGGCCAGTAACCGCAGGATCGGTCGACACTGTTCACGTTTGCCGCACACCCCTACGCTTGATCGTCATGGCACCCACACCGGGCGGTAACCGCAGGACACGGATTCACGTGGTCAGCGACGTGCACGGCAACGCGCGCGACCTGGCCAGGGCCGGCGACGGGGCGGACGCCCTGATCTGTCTGGGTGACCTGGTCCTGTTCCTCGACTACGCCGACCACTCGCGCGGGATCTTCCCGGACCTGTTCGGCGAGGAGAACACCGACCGGCTGGTCGAACTGCGCACCGCCCGCCGCTACGAGGAGGCGCGGGCGTTCGGCGCCGAACTGTGGGCCGGCGTGGGTGCGGACCGCGGCGCGGCCATCGAGAAGGCGGTCCGCAGGCAGTACGCCGAACTGTTCGCCGCGTTCCCGGCGCCGACGTACGCCACCTACGGCAATGTCGACATGCCGACTCTTTGGCCCGAGTACGCCGGACAGGGCACGACCGTGCTGGACGGCGAACGGGTGGAGATAGGCGGCTGGACCTTCGGCTTCGTCGGCGGGGGACTGCGCACCCCGATGCGGACCCCGTACGAGATCAGTGACGAGGAGTACGCGGCGAAGATCGAGGCGGTGGGGGAGGTGGACGTGCTGTGCACTCACATCCCGCCGGAGGTGCCGGAGCTGGTGTACGACACGGTGGCGCGGCGTTTCGAACGCGGCAGCCGGGCGCTCCTGGACGCCATCCGCCGCACGCGCCCGAGGTACTCGCTCTTCGGCCATGTCCACCAGCCGCTGGTGCGGAGGATGCGGATCGGGGCCACGGAGTGCGTGAACGTGGGGCACTTCGCCGGGAGCGGGAGACCCTGGTCGCTGGAGTGGTGATCGGGTCGCCGTGCGGCGGGTGATGCAGCCTCCTCGGCCAAAGCGCAGGTGGGGTGGTAGCGGCGGGACCCGTGCGCGGTAGCCTTCACGCTGCACACGCGTGCGCACGTGCGCGCACCGACCTCCCTCACCGGACCGCATCTGGAGGAGCCACGGCGATGGCGGAACACACCAGCTCGAGCATCACGATCGAGGCGGCTCCGGCCGACGTCATGCGGGTGATCGCCGACTTCGCGCGCTACCCGGACTGGACGGGAGAGGTGAAGGAGGCGGAGGTCCTCGCGACGGACGCGCGGGGCCGCGCCGAGCAGGTGCGTCTTGTCATGGACGCCGGTGCGATCAAGGACGACCAGACGCTCGCGTACACCTGGACGGGCGACAGCGAGGTCTCGTGGACCCTGGTCAAGTCCCAGATGCTCCGCTCCCTGGACGGCTCCTACCTCCTGAAGCCGGCGGGCTCGGGCGGCACGGAGGTCACGTACCGGCTGACGGTGGACGTCAAGATCCCGATGCTCGGCATGATCAAGCGCAAGGCCGAGAAGGTCATCATCGACCGGGCGCTGGCGGGGCTGAAGAAGAGGGTGGAGTCGGGGGAGGAGTAAGCGCGCGAGGGGCACTTCTCGGCCCAGTCCTCGCGTGACCAGCCCGTCCGGCGTTCGAGGACGAGACCGTTCAGGCCGATCGGGGGTCTGGGGGCGGAGCCCCCAGGCGCTGCCCGTGAGCCGGGGGCTCGCCGATGTCCTGCTCAGCCGGCCGGCAAGGCACGGGTACCGTTCACCCCCATGCGCACCATCCTGATCACCGGCCCCGGCGGCTGTGGCCGAACCACCGTCGCCGCAGCCACCGCGCTGAATGCCGCCCGCCAGGGCACCCGCACCCTCGTGCTCAGCGCCGACCGTACGGACACCCTCGGTGCCGTACTCGGCGCAAGCACCGGTGCCTCCCTCGTGGAAGCCGCCCCCAACCTCATGGCCTGGCGTCCCGACGCCGCCGAACGCTTCCGCGAGGACCTGGCCGCCTTCCAGGACCGCGCGGCCGGAGTGCTCGACCTCCTCGGTGCCGCCCGGCTGGACGCCGAGGAGGTCACCGCCCTGCCCGGCGCCGAGGAACTCGCCCTGCTGCGCGCCCTGCGCGACGCCGCGCTCTCGGAGTCGTACGACCTTCTCGTCGTCGACCTGCCCCCGGCCCCGCAGGCGCTCGCCCTCCTCGCCCTCCCGGAGGAACTCCGCCGCTATCTGCGCCGTCTGCTCCCGCAGGAACGGCAGGCCGCCCGCGCCCTGCGCCCGGTCCTCGGCCGGCTCGCCGGCGTCCCGATGCCCGCCGAGTGGCTGTACGAGACGGCCGCCCGCTGGGACATCGAGCTGGCCGCCACCGAGGCCGTCGTGGCCGACCGCGCGACCAGCGTGTGGCTGGTCGCCGAGCCGGGTCCGGCCGGTGGAGACGCCGTCCGTGCCGCCGTCACCGGTCTCGCCCTGCGGGGCCTGCGCCCCGAGACCCTGGTCGCCAACCGTGTCCTGCCCGACACCGGCCACGACACCTGGCTCGCGAGCCTCGCCGCCCAGCAGCGCAAGGGCCTGGAGGAGTGGCAGGGGACGTACGCCGTCCACGGCGTCCCGCACCTTGGCCACGACCCGCGCGGCGCCGACGACCTCGCCGCGCTCGCGGCCCCCGCCGTCAACCCGGCGCCTGCCCCGGTCGAGTGGCCCGTGGAGGACCGCCTCGCCGAGGACGGCGTGCTCGTGTGGCACATCCCCCTTTCCGGCGCGATACGCGAAGCACTGGACCTCGTCCGGCGGGGCGACGAACTCGTCCTGACGGTGGGTCCGTTCCGCCGGATCGTTCCGCTCCCCTCGGCCCTGCGCCGCTGCACCGTGGCCGGCGCGGCCCTGCGCGAGAGCGAGCTGCGCATCCGCTTCGCACCGGACCCGGAGCTGTGGCCCCACCACATCTGACCGGTCCCGGAACGAGAGCGCCGGGAGGCTGCTTGGCCCGGGTCCCGGGACACGGTGCGGCGAGGCTGCCGCCTCCGGGCTTCGGGTGAGCGGTCTGTCTCCGGGTTCCGGGTGGTGGTCTGCTCCCGGCCGCCGGGGGTCTCCCGCCTTCCGGTTCTGGACAGCGGTCCGTCTCCCGGTGCCGGGTTCTCCCGGCAGCCGGACAGCGGTCTGCTCCCGCACGCCGGGGGCTGCCTGCTTCCGGGCTTCGGAAAGTGGTCCGTTCCCGGCTGCGGGAGGTTGCCCGCATCGGGGTCCGGGGAGCGGTGTCTTCCCGGCTTCGGGTGGTGGTTTGCTCCCTGCCGCCGGGGCTGGCCCTTTCCGGTTTTCGGGAAGTGGTCCGCTTCCGGCCGCCGGGGGGGTGCCCGCCTCGGGCTTCGGGTAAGTGGTCTGCTCCGGGGCTCCGGGCGGCTGCTCGCTCTGGGTTCCGGGTGGGGCTTGGCTGCCGGGAAGCGTGGCGCCTCCGGGCTCCGGGAACCGGTCCGCCTCCGGGCTCCGATGAGGTGGCCCCCGGGCTCCGGGAACCGGTCCGCCCCGGGCTCCGAGAGGTCCCCGGGCTCCGGGGACCGGTCCGCCCCGGGCGGGCCGAGTGGCGGGGTGGCGGCCGGTGAAGGACGTACCCCCGTTCGGGTAACGTCGGGGGTACGAACCGCAGTCAGGAGTCCGCCATGAGCGAAGAGCGCCCCACGTCCGACGCCGCTCAGGAGGAGGCCGTCGACGAGGTCCGGGCGACCGACGCCGACGCCTGGGCGAAGGCATGCGCCGAGGATCTCGCCGCGGAGAAGGCCCGCCGCCGGGCCCGGTACGGCCCACCGCCCGGCACGGCCGCCGAGGAGCTGCGCAAGCTCGTCGACGCCGTCGCGGACAAGCTGTCCGGCCTGCAGACGCCGCTGTTCGGCGCCGCCGCCTCGGGCGCGGCCCAGCAGATGGTCCACCAGGTGGTGCAGCAGGCCAAGGCCGCCGTGGAACCCGTCATCGACCGCAACCCGGACGTCTTCGACCATCTCGCTGCGGCCGGCTCGGAGCTGCTCGCGGCCTACCGCTCCGCCGTCGAGGCCCAGGAACGCCGCTGGACGAACCGCACCTCCCGCGACTCCGACCCGCGCCGGGAGGACGGGGAGCAGGGGCCCGGGGAGCACATCGACCTCGACTAGGGCGAGCCCGGGCGTGCCGGGCGTTCCGAGGGCCGAGAGCAGTCCGACACCCTCAAGCCCCCGTGAGGCCCTGCCGTCAGTCCCGCCTGCCCGGCGGGCGGACGACGGGAGCCTGACGGCAGGGCCTCGGGTACGGTTGGCCGTAGCGGGGCTCGACCGAAACTGAGGGATTCATGGGACTCACCATCGGCGTCGACATCGGCGGCACGAAGATCGCGGCCGGTGTGGTCGACGAGGAAGGCAACATCCTCTCGACCCACAAGGTGCCGACTCCGGGCACGCCCGAGGCCATCGTGGACGCCATTGCCGCAGCCGTCGAGGGCGCCCGTGCAGGGCATGAAATCGTGGGTGTCGGGATCGGCGCCGCCGGATACGTCAACCGTCAGCGCTCCACCGTCTACTTCGCGCCGAACATCGACTGGCGTCAGGAGCCGCTGAAGGAGAAGGTCGAGGCCCGTGTGGGCCTTCCGGTGGTCGTGGAGAACGACGCTAACGCGGCCGCGTGGGGCGAGTACAAGTTCGGCGCGGGCAAGGGCCACCGCAACGTCATCTGCATCACGCTCGGCACCGGCCTCGGCGGCGGCATCATCATCGGCAACAAGCTCCGCCGCGGCCACTTCGGCGTGGCCGCCGAGTTCGGCCACATCCGGATGGTCCCGGACGGTCTGCTGTGCGGCTGCGGCTCGCAGGGCTGCTGGGAGCAGTACGCCTCCGGCCGCGCCCTCGTCCGGTACGCGAAGCAGCGCGCCAACGCCACCCCCGAGAACGCCGAACTGCTGCTCTCGCTGGGCGACGGCACCCCCGAGGGCATCGAGGGCAAGCACATCTCCATGGCCGCCCGCCAGGGCGACCCGGTCGCCGTCGACTCCTACCGCGAACTCGCCCGCTGGGCCGGCGCCGGCCTCGCCGATCTGGCCTCGCTCTTCGACCCCTCCGCGTTCATCGTGGGCGGCGGCCTCTCGGACGAGGGCGAGCTGGTGCTCGAGCCGATCCGCAAGTCGTACAAGCGCTGGCTGGTCGGCGGCAACTGGCGCCCGGTCGCCGACGTCATCGCCGCCCAGCTGGGCAACGAGGCGGGCCTGGTGGGAGCCGCGGACCTGGCCCGGGAGCCCGACCCGGTCATGTGACGACGGCCATGGGCGGATTCGGGCCATATGTGCGGGCGTTTCACGTCCCGGCAGCGGCCCGAATCCGCCCATCGCCTCCCGGCCGACGCCCCGGCGTATCTTGATCGGCATGGCGACGACCATCACGCTGCCCAACTCCCGCACCGAGCCCGACGGTTCGGCCGTCCTCCGGGTCCTCAGCTACAACATCCGCTCGATGCGTGACGACACCGACGCGCTCGCCCGGGTGATCAGCGCCTGTGCCCCGGACCTCGTCCTCGTCCAGGAGGCCCCCCGTTTCTTCCGCTGGCGGAAGAAACTCGCCCGGCTCGCCGCGTCCTCCGGTCTGGTGATCCTCACGGGCGGTGCGACCGCGGCGGGACCGGCGATTCTCTGCTCGCTCCGGGCCACGGTCGAACGCACCGAGGACGTACTGCTGCCGCTCACCCCCGGGCTGCACCGGCGGGGCTTCGCCACAGCCGTCGTGCGGTTCGGCGGCGCCCGGCTGGGGGTACTCAGCTGCCATCTGAGCCTGCAGAAGGACGAGCGGTACGACCAGGGCGGCATGCTCCTCGAGCGGCTCGCCAGGATGGGTGTGGAGCACGCCATCGCGGGCGGCGACCTCAACGAACGCCCGGACGGCCCCACCTTCGAGCGCCTGGCCACCGACCTCCGGGACGGCTGGGCCGCCGCCCCCTGGGGCGCCGAGTACACATGGACGCCCCCCGACCCCTACCAGCGCATCGACGCGATCTTCACCACGAAGGGCATCGAGGTCCTCGGCTGCGGGGTCCCGCTGGGCCACCCGGGTGTGACGGAGACGGATCTGAGGGCGGCCACGGACCACTTTCCCGTGCTGGCCGCCCTCCGGGTTCCCTCGGCGTAGCTCTCAGACCACCGCGCCGCGGCCCGGATCGCCGTCGTCATCGTCGTCCGTCTTCATGCGCACCACCAGCGTCACGAAGCCGCCCAGGAAGCCGCCGACGCCGACCGTGGCGAGCCACCAGGTCATCTCCCAGCCGAGCAGGACGGCCAGCAGAAGCAGAACAGGGCCGCCGACCACCCCCAGCCAGGCGAACTTCGCCGTCGTGTCGGCCGCAGGCAGCGGCGGCGGCTCCGGGGGCACGAAATGGCCCTCGTCGTCCTCGTCGAAGTCGTCCTCGGAGGGCTCCGGCGCGGTGTAGTCGCGCGGGCCCACACCGGGGGCGAAGGAGATCGAGCTGCCCAGCGGCTTCGCCGGCTCGTCCTTCTTGTTGTCCTTGTCGTCGCCCTTGACGCCGTTCGGCTCCCAGTCGGGCAGCGCCAGGTTCTCGACCGGCTTGAACGGCTTCGTGCCGGGCGGGTCCGGCGGCTCCTCGCCGTACCCGGCGACGATCGCCGCCCATGCGGCCTCCTCGTCAAAAGGCACGCCCTTCTCGTCCGGCTCGCGGTCCTCGCGGTCGGAGTCGTGCTCAGCCACCTGCGGCCGTCCCTTCTTTGCCGACACTGGGCGCGAGCCGGCCGATGAACGCGTGGCTCTCCTCGAAGATCCGGTCCGCGTCGTGGTCCAACGTCGCCACGTGGTAGCTCTGTTCCAGCAGGATCTCCCTGACGTCCGTGGAGGAGACCCGGCCGAGGATCCGGGCCGAGTCGACCGGCGGCACAACATGGTCCTGGGGGCTGTGCAGGAGCAGCAGCGGCTGGGTGACCTGCGGCAGCTCGCCGTCGACCGTCCGGAAGAAGTTCCGCAGGGAGTGGGCGGCGTGCAGCGGCACCCGGTCGTAGCCAAGTTCCACGCTGCCCTCCTTGGCGATGTCGCTGGTGATCCCCTTCGTCGAACGGACAAGGTGGCGGGCCACCGGAAGGGCGTACGCCGACAGGCCGTGCACCTTGTTCGCCGGGTTGACGACCACGATGCCGCTGATCGCCTCCCCGTGCTTGGCGGCGAGCCGAAGGGCCAGGGCACCGCCCATGGACAGGCCGGCCACGAACACCTGCGAGCAGCGGTCGCGCAGGGCGCGCAGCTCGCGGTCCACCTCCGCGTACCAGTCCTGCCAGCTGGTGAGCTGCATGTCCTCCCAGCGCGTGCCGTGCCCGGGCAGCAGCGGCAGCGAGACGGTGAGCCCGCGCTCGGCGAGATACTCCGCCCAGGGGCGCAGCGACTGGGGGGAACCGGTGAAGCCGTGGCAGAGGAGGACGCCGATCTCCCCGCCGTCGTGGCGGTACGGCTCGGCTCCAGGGAGGACCGGCACGTTCGGTCTCCTGTTCATGAAAAGGGGCTGGGCACGTTCATTGCAGGTACTTCACCGTACGCGACGGCACTGACACCGACCAGGGTCGTCGGGTTCTTTACGGGTGGACCGGGTTAAGGTCTGATCGACAGATACAGGAGGCACTCGGTTGTTGTACGGCGCGATGAAGGTATCCATCGGGGGGCCGCTGAAGCTCGCCTTCAGGCCCTGGGTGGAAGGCCTCGAGAACATTCCCGCCGAGGGCCCGGCGATCCTGGCGAGCAATCACCTGTCCTTCTCGGACTCGTTCTTCCTGCCCGCGGTCCTCGACCGCAAGGTGACCTTCATCGCGAAGGCCGAGTACTTCACCACGCCGGGCGTGAAGGGCAAGCTGACCGCCGCCTTCTTCAAGGGCGTCGGCCAGCTTCCGGTGGACCGCTCGGGCGCCCGCGGGGCGGGCGAGGCCGCCATCAAGAGCGGCATAGAAGTACTGGAGCGCGGCGAGTTGTTCGGCATCTACCCGGAGGGCACCCGCTCGCCCGACGGCCGCCTCTACCGGGGCAAGCCCGGCGGCCTCGCGCGCGTGGCGCTCGCCACCGGGGCGCCCGTGATCCCGGTCGCCATGATCGACACGGAGAAGATCCAGCCGCCGGGGAAGATCATGCCCAAGCTGATGCGGCCCGGCATCCGCATCGGCAAGCCGCTGGACTTCAGCCGGTACCAGGGCATGGAGCACGACCGGTTCGTGCTGCGTGCGGTGACCGACGAGGTCATGTACGAGATCATGAAGCTTTCCGGCCAGGAATACGTCGACATGTATGCGACCGCCGCCAAGCGGCAGATCGCGGAGGCGGCGAAGGCGGAGAAGCAGGCCGAGAAGCAGGCGCAGAAGGAAGCCGAACAGGCGCAGAAGGACGCGGAGAACACGGCCCGGAAGGACGCGCAGAAGGACGCGGGGGAAACAGCCCTGACGGACGCGCAGAGGGACACGGCGAAGGCAGCGGAGAAGGCGGCCGCCGCCCAGGACACCGGGAAGGAACCGGCGGGCTCCTAGGGGCGCGGTCCGTACGGCTCGGGGAGGCGAACGACCAAAGGGGGGGGCATGGCCAAGCGCGAGCGAGTCATCAGGATGTCGGTCGAGCAGCCGCTGTGGCGTGCGCTCGCGGCGTACCGCGTGCTCACGATGCTGTACGCGATCGGGCTCTTCGTGACCGCACACGGCACGTTCGCCCGGCCCTGGGTGGCCGTCGCGTACTACGCCGTACTGTTCGTGTGGACGCTGGCCACGCTCCCCAGGGTCGCGAACGCGGCGAGCTGCACCAAGCGGTTCCTGGCCGTCGACCTCACCATCGCGCTCACCGGCATCCTCCTCACCCCCCTCGCCGACACGCACGAGCGGATCCTCTCGGGCGGCCCGACCCTGCCGTCGATATGGACCGCCGGGTCCGTTCTGGCGTACGCGATCAAGGGCGGCTGGCGCTGGGCGGCCTTCGCCTCCACACCGGTCGCCGCGGCGAACCTGATTGAACGCGGCGCCCCGGCCCGCGACACCGTGCACAACGTGATCCTCGTCTGGGTCGCCTCCATCGCGATCGGGTACGTCGTCGAGGTCGCCCGTGCCTCCGAGCGCACCCTCGCCCGCGCCCTGGAGATCGAGGCCGCGACCCGTGAACGGGAGCGGCTGGCCCGGGACATCCACGACAGCGTGCTCCAGGTGCTCGCCATGGTGCAGCGGCGCGGCACCGCCCTCGGCGGTGAGGCCGCGGAGCTGGGCCGGCTGGCCGGGGAGCAGGAAGTCGCCCTGCGCACCCTGGTCTCCGGCGGTCTGGTGCCCACCTCACGGGTGTCGGAGGACGCGGCGCTCGGCGCGGTCGTCCGCGCGGTCGACGAGCCGGACGCCGAGGAGGGCCCGGCCGACCTGCGCTCCCTGCTCGCCCCGTACGCCGGTGCGCGGGTCACGCTCTCCGAGCCCGGTTCCCCGGTGCCGCTCGCTCCGGCCGCGGCCCGCGAAGTGGCCGCCGCCGTCGGTGCCGCACTGGACAATGTCCGCAGACACGCGGGGGACGCGGCACGGGCCTGGATCCTGGTCGAGGACGAACCGGACGAGATCGTCGTGACCGTGCGGGACGACGGGCCCGGCATCCCGGAGGGGCGGCTTGCCCAGGCCGAGGGGGAGGGACGGCTCGGGGTGGCCCAGTCGATCCGCGGCCGGCTGCGCGACATCGGCGGGAGCGCCGAGCTGATCTCGGTCCCGGGCCAGGGCACCGAGGTCGAACTGAAGATACCGAAGGTTTCACGGGGGAAGGCGGAGCAGCGGTGACGGAGAGCGGGACGACGACGGGCGGGCCGGGCCAGGCGCCGATCAGGGTCATGGTGGTCGACGACCACCCCATGTGGCGCGATGCCGTCGCCCGCGACCTGGCCGAGTCGGGCTTCGACGTGGTCGCCACGGCGGGCGACGGCGAGCAGGCGGTGCGCCGCGCGCAGGCCGCCGCCCCCGACGTCCTCGTCCTGGACCTGAACCTGCCCGCGAAGCCGGGCGTCCAGGTCTGCAAGGAACTCGTCGGCGCCAACCCGGCGCTCAGGGTCCTGGTGCTGTCGGCGAGCGGCGAGCACGCGGACGTACTGGAGGCGGTGAAGTCGGGCGCGACGGGCTATCTGCTGAAGTCGGCGTCCACGGAGGAGCTGATCGACGCGGTGCGCCGCACGGCGGTCGGCGACCCGGTGTTCACGCCCGGCCTCGCGGGCCTGGTCCTCGGCGAGTACCGCCGCCTCGCCTCCGAACCGGCCCCGGCCGCGGGCGCCGACGAGCCCAGGGCACCACGGCTGACCGACCGCGAGACGGAGGTGCTGCGGCTGGTCGCCAAGGGCCTGAGTTACAAGCAGATAGCCGAGCGCCTGGTCATCTCGCACCGCACCGTGCAGAACCACGTCCAGAACACCCTGGGCAAGCTGCAGTTGCACAACAGGGTGGAACTGGTGCGGTACGCCATCGAGTGGGGGCTCGACGGCGAGTGAACCGCCCGTGCGGATTCCCGCTTTCGAGTGGATTTGCGCTGATCAACTACCCGACATTTCACCGGAATTGACCTTCCTCGCCATGCCGGAGTGACGTGCGTCACCATTAGCGTGACTCGCATCAGGCAACCGCGGCGAAGGGACATTTCCATGCGGGTCGGAGTACTGACCGGAGGCGGCGACTGCCCCGGGCTCAACGCCGTCATCCGGGGCATCGTCCGCAAGGGCGTGCAGGAGTACGGCTATGACTTCGTCGGCTTCCGTGACGGCTGGCGGGGTCCCCTCGAGGGTGACACCGTCCGGCTCGACATCCCCGCCGTGCGCGGCATCCTGCCCCGCGGCGGCACCATCCTCGGCTCCTCGCGCACCAATCCGCTCAAGCAGGAGAACGGCATCCGCCGCATCAAGGACAACCTCGCGAAGGAGGAGGTCGACGCGCTCGTCGCGATCGGCGGCGAGGACACGCTCGGGGTCGCGGCGCGCCTGGCCGACGAGTACGGCGTCCATGTCATCGGCGTGCCGAAGACCATCGACAACGACCTGTCCGCCACGGACTACACCTTCGGCTTCGACACCGCCGTCAACATCGCGACCGAGGCGATCGACCGTCTGCACACGACGGCGGAGTCGCACATGCGGGTGCTGGTGGTGGAGGTGATGGGCCGCCACGCGGGCTGGATCGCCATCCACTCGGGGCTCGCGGGCGGGGCCAATGTCATCCTCATCCCCGAACAGCGCTTCGACGTCGACCAGGTGTGCGCATGGGTGACGTCCCGGTTCAAGGCGTCGTACGCGCCGATCGTGGTCGTGGCCGAGGGGGCGATGCCGAAGGACGGCGACATGGTGCTCAAGGACGGGTCGCTGGACTCGTTCGGGCATGTCCGCCTCTCGGGTGTCGGCGAATGGCTGGCGAAGGAGATCGAGCGGCGTACGGGCAAGGAGGCCCGTACGACCGTGCTCGGGCACGTCCAGCGCGGCGGTACGCCGAGCGCCTTCGACCGCTGGCTCGCCACCCGCTTCGGCCTGCACGCCATCGAGGCGGTCCGCGACGGCGACTTCGGCAAGATGGTCGCCCTGCGCGGCACGGACATCGTCCGTGTCCCGATCTCGGAGGCCACGGCCAAGCTGAAGACGGTCGACCCGAAGCTGTACGAGGAGGTCGGCGTCTTCTTCGGCTGACCCTCCGCGGTGTGTGGGGCGGGGGCCGCCCCCCCGCGCCCCCACCCACCCCCCTCCCCCCCTCTCCCGTCCCCCCTCCCACATCAGTTTCGGTGACCGGCGCGACCCTGTTCCCCCCAGACCCACGGACACACCTTTCTCGCCGGGTGTG